>JBBJJH010000022.1 GCA_037623315.1 Halanaerobiaceae bacterium ANBcell28 | reverse complement strand
TATTAGTACTAATGAACTTGAAGAAAAGGTGATTTCAGGAGAATTTGATGGTGGCTATATTATAGAAGATTATACTAGTTTTAATTATGTAGTAAGAAATAATGAAATGCTAGATAATAATAGATCTATTTTTCGCACAGCTTTAGCAAATTCTTATCGGGTAATTGGATTTGAAGAACGGGGGATAGAATATAGCATGGTGGCAGATCTAATTACTCCAAATATACAATCTGATATTATTGTACTTGGAACTGATAGTGCCAGTAATTATTTATATACTTATATTTTGATGTTTGGGCTCTACTTTGTAATCCTCCTTTATGGTCAGCTTACAGCAACGGCTGTAGCCAGTGAAAAAAGCAATAGGACAATGGAATTGCTGGTTACGAGTACAAGAAGTAGGAACTTAATTTTTGGAAAAGTATTAGGCGGAGCTCTAGCAGGGGCTTTACAGTTTGGATTGATTATTTTTCTTGCTAAACTGGCTTATGATCTAAATGCTTCAGCCTGGGATAATCGCCTTGATTTTATTTTTAATATTCCATCAGAAGTTCTTTTAGCATTTTCAGCCTTTGGTATATTAGGATATTTATTTTATTCTTTTATTTATGGAGCTCTTGGCGCTCTAGTATCCAGGACAGAAGATGTAAATTCCAGTGCAACGCCTATAACAATAATCTTTATTGGAGTATTTTTGGTATCTGTTATGGGAATGCAAAATACTGAAGGGATTCTTTTAAGAGTTGCTTCACATATACCTTTTAGTTCTTCTATGGCAATGTTTGTGAGGATATCTATGGGTAGTGTTTCAACTATCGAGATATTACTATCTTTGCTTATCCTGCTGGTATCTACTGTGTTGGTAGGTATTGTAGGAGCTATGATTTATCGTATGGGAACCTTGATGTACGGTAATCCAGTTAAACTAAAAGATGCTATAAAGTTGTTAAGACATCAGTAAGCTATTAATATAGGAAATAAATAAAAAGGCTTATATCAAGTCAATTGACTTGATATAAGCCTTTTTTTGCTTTTATAATGACTTGAATAAAAGTATATTTAGATACAGAAAAATGACTAGGCTAAATTATAAAAAAATCACTTTGTTTAGGATTATTTTTTATATTTAAGAAGGACTTTATATATCTGTATAGAATTTAACAAATAATAGAAAAATTACAAATTTTTAAAAGTTACAAAATTTTAGCTAGGGAGGGTGGTCTCTGAAATAATTCCATGAATTGAGGCTTGCTATTTCCCTAAGAAAAAAGGAGGAGTAATATGTTATTATCAGTAAAAGCTAAGTGTGGTGTAAAGTTGGGAGTATTGCTTTTTTTATTATTCTTGTTAGTATCTACAACATTAGTAGCAGATGTTTATGAAGACTTATGGTGGAACCCTGGATTAGAGTCAGGGATTCCAGAGAGAGAAGTGGTAGCTAATGTTAAGGATTTTGGTGCTGTAGGGGATGGTATAAGTGATGATTCACACGCATTTCAAGCAGCTATTGATTCAGTTGACAATGGTGGTGCTGTATTTATACCAGAAGGAAGGTACTTAATTTGCGATAAATTATATATTAACAAAGAGCTTGTCTTAAGAGGTGCTGGAGAAAACGATACTTATCTCCAGTTTGATCACTCCTTTAATGCCATTGAAATAATTGGTGGTGATGATGGTTCATGGCATCATATTGAAAGCGGTTTTCTAAAAGGTTCAACTGAACTATATGTTCAAGATCCATCGGATTTTGACGTAGGGATGTATGTAGAGATACAGCAAGATAACAGTTCAGAAATTGTATATGGACTTACTATAGGTAATAATGAAATTAAAGAAGGTGTAATTGGACAGATTGTAAAGATTAAAGCAATAGAAAGTAATAAAATAGTGATTGATGAGGCTCTAAGACATAGTTATCAAGGGGAATATAACCCTGTCATTCGCAGAAAGAATTTTGTAGAAAACGTAGGGTTTGAAGATTTTCGTGTGAGAAGAAAGGATAATAAACCTGTTGAAGATAGTTATGTCTTTTATTTTGAAAATGTAGCAAATTCCTGGATTAGGAATATATCAAGTAATAGTTCGTATAAAGGTCAGGTTTATGTTAATACAGGCTATAGGATTGAAATAAGGGATAGTTACTTTTCTGGTAGCAATACTTATGGTGTTGACTTAGGTTTTCATACATCAAATTGCTTAATAGAAAATAATACTTTTTCTAATGTACGTTATCCTATGCTTGTACGATATGGTGCAAATGCTAATGTGTTTGCATATAATTATACTGAACATTTTATTTACTATGGAGAAAATACTGGGATTTACTTACCTGGAGCTTATGCTTATGATAACCTTTTTGAGGGAAATAGAACTCAGGATATAATGCTTGGTGATGGTTTAAATGGACCTGGCAATACCTTTCTAAGAAATCATCTCAGCAGGAAAATAGAGTCGTATGTGGAAAATCAAGGGATTTTAATTGAGGATTCTAATGCATATATAAATATTATTGCTAATGAACTTGTGAGGGGTAATATTATATGGAATATAAATGAAAGTTTACCCTATTCGATAGTACCAGATAATTTATTGATTCATGGTAATTTTATAGATAAATCAGTGCAGTGGGATGATCAAATTCTTGATCAAACTATACCTGTTTCATTCTATTTGGATGAAAAGCCAGATTTCTATGGTACATTGAACTGGCCTTCTATAGGTTCTGACAAAATAAATGGAAGTATTCCAGCTAGAGAACGTCGTTATGGAATTGATTTTGCAATAGTAGATTTTTTACCAGGGGATCTTAATGGTGATGGATTTGTTAATTCTTTAGATGTTCAGATCTTTAGTAGATATTTAATGGGATTTTATGAATTTGATTTGAAGCAGAAATTTTTAGATCTTGCTGATCTTAATGGTGATGGTAAAGTTGATTCTTTGGATTTGAGCTTATTACAAAGGCATATTTTAGGCCATAATTATAAAAACGATATTCTAGTAGAAGTTGTGTGTGCTGAAACTGCCACAGGTATCACAGATCTTTTTTTAAGTATAGAAGATAATGAGGGAGAAGTAAAGCTGGCTGAACCTATAGGATCTGGCATCTATCAATTTACAGATATAAACTTGGATGTAGCATCAAGAGCTGAAATAAATATAGGTAATAAAGAATATATCGATAAGATAATAGAGATATACGCAAGTTCTATTGCAGGAGTAGATCCTTTGAGATTGACAGGTGAAGAAGCAGTAAAAATGTATCAGGATCAAGTAATAGAATTTGAAGATGAAGGTTTTGAATATGCTATTCGGACAGTAATAAATAATGGTTTTCATCCTATATATTTAAGTGAAGTAAAGGATATAGAAGAATTACTATTACCTCGCAACATGAACATTAGATCTATAGATGGTTTGCAATATTTCTATAATTTAAAAATACTTGGCTTTGGCAACCATATATCCTCAATAACTGAAATAGATTATTTAGAAGAAAATCAAATCAGTGACCTATCTTCATTAGCCAATCTAAGTAAATTAGAGGAGTTAGTAATTCCTAGTAATATTATAGAAGATATATCTCCCCTAGCTGAACTTAGAAATTTGAGGATTTTAGATATTACTAATAATCAGGTGGAAGATATTTCGTCTTTGTCAGAATTAGCCAATTTAAATTATTTATTTATATCTCATAATCAAATACTTGATATTTCACCATTGTCTAATCTTATAAATTTAAGTAGGTTAAATAGTAGTAGCAACCAGGTTTCTGATATTTTTGCATTAAAGAAATTGGAAAATTTAACGGAAATTAGCTTACGAGATAATCAAGTAACTGACCTTTCACCGCTGGAAAATTTATATAATTTAGAGCGATTATTTTTTACGAATAACGCTATTGATGATATTTCTGTTTTTGTAAATAATCCTTTCCCGTACTTAACTTATATCTCTATTCGGGGTAATAATTTAGATCTTCAAAGTGGCTCAGAAGATATAAGAAACATCAGTAGAATAGAGGATAGAGGGATAAGGGTAATATATTAGACTCCAAAACTGACAGTAGGGTCGATGAATTAAGTGATATAATTTAAAAATAAAGGAGTTCATCCAACATAGGTAGGGGACGTTTTGTTTCTAAACGCAGAACTGTCCCCTACTTGTTTGCAATGTCCTTCTAATCATAGTAAAATAAGAAGAAAAGTAATTCCAATAAGTAGATTGACTGAGTCAGAAAAGATAGAGGTGATTATTATTGATAAACGTATTTTTATGATTCTTTTTAATTTAGCTAAGAACAATGAGTCTTTGGCTAGAATAATGCTTAATATAACTAAGCTTTCTTCAAAGATATTTGCTATTATTTATTTAATCTTTATTATAAGTCTAGTATTTATGAAAGATAATAGATTTCTTCCTTTACTTCTTGGGCCGGCTTTAACCTTACTTACTGTAAATATAATAAGATTTATTTATTATAGACCTCGTCCTTTTTTAACTTTGCCAATTGAAAGTTTAATTGAACATAGGGATGATAGTTCTATGCCTAGCAAACATACAGCTTCAGCATTTGCAATTGCTATTGCTATTTCATATATTAATATAGTGATAGGTTTTTTATTGCTAATATTTGCTGCTTTTACAGCTATATCAAGGATAATGATAGGTTTGCATTATCCCCTAGACATCTTAGTTGCTACTATTTTAGGACTTAATTTATCAGCTCTTGTATTTTATATAATTGCTTAATTTAGCTAATATTGACCAGTATTTGTAGAAGTTTTTTAATTTTTCTATAGAACTTAGCAGGAAGGAAGAAGTTATTAGAGAATATATTATTTAGCGCTTGAAAAAATATAAAAAACCTGAAAAGTAGATTAAGCTTACAGTCGGAGTATAGTTGATATATCACTTTGGGATAATCTAATGAATAAATAATTTTAATAAATTATAAAAAATTGAGTGTGAGTACTTATGAAATTTCTAAAAAAGATATTGTTTCATAGAAGTTCTTTATTAGCTTTTGCAATATTAGTACAGCTATTAGTTTTAATAGCTGTAATTTTGCAATTTAACGAATATTTTGTTTTTTTCTATGGTGCAAGTATACTGATAAGTGTAGTTGCAGTGTTAGGTATTATAAATAATCATATTAATCCAGCATATAAGCTGGCATGGATTATACCGATTTTGTTATTCCCGATTTTTGGTGGATTGTTTTATCTTTTATTTGGTGGAAATAAGATGAGTAAAAGAGCTAAGAAAAAAATGAATTTCATAGAAGAGAAAACTAAAAAGGCATTACCTCCTCGAGAGTTTATTTTAGATGAGATGAAAAAACAAAATGACATTGCTGTTAATCACTCCAGGTATATACAAGATTATGCATACTATCCTCCTTATCGCAATACAGTAAGTGAGTATCTTCCAGATGGTGAATTAAAATATGATAAATTAATGGAAGAGCTAAGAAAAGCTAAAGATTATATCTTCATGGAATATTTTATTATTGAGAAAGGTGAGATGTGGGATAGTATTCTAGAGATATTGCTAGAAAAGGCTGAAAATGGTGTAGATGTACGTCTTATATATGATGATGTGGGTTGTTTGTTTACTTTACCTTATAAATACCATGAGAAATTAGAGAGAATGGGAATTAAGTGTGCTGTTTTTAATCCTTTAATACCGATATTGTCCCCTAGACTTAATAATCGAGATCATCGTAAAATTACAATTGTTGATGGTCATACAGCTTTTACAGGTGGTATAAACTTAGCGGATGAATATATAAATAGATTAGAGAAGTATGGACATTGGAAGGATTCAGCTATTATGCTTAAGGGAGAAGCAGTATGGAGTATGACTGTAATGTTTTTAAGTATGTGGGATTATCTTAGGGGAATTGAAGAGGATTTTACTGAGTTTAAAAATGATAAACCTTTCTTAGAAGAGAACCTAAACGAAGAGCAAGGTTATATTCAACCATTTGCAGATAGTCCATTAGATGATGAAACTGTTAGTGAGATTGTATATCTTAACTTAATTAATAAGGCTAGAAAATATGTTTATATAACCACACCATATTTGATTATTGATAATGAAATGGTGATTGCTTTAAGTTCTGCAGCTAAGGCAGGAATTGATATTCGAATAATTACTCCTCATAAAGCTGATAAATGGTATGTCCATTCAGTTACTAGGTCTTATTATAAGGTTCTAATTGAAAGTGGAGTGAAGATATATGAATATACACCTGGATTTATTCATTCGAAAACATATGTATCTGATGATGAGTATGGGGTTGTTGGTACTATAAATATGGATTTTAGAAGTTTGTACTTGCACTTTGAATGTGGAGTATGGATGTATAATAGTAAAAGTGTTTTTGAAATTAAAAATGATTTTTTAAGTACTTTAGAACTTTGTAAGGAGATAAATTTAGAAGAGTTAATGGATGTTAGATGGTATAAAGCTTTAGGACGCTCAGCCCTACGTGTACTTGCTCCTTTGATGTAATTTAAAGGATTCGATGGTATAAATTACCTTTGCGCTAATAGTTTTCCTGTGATATATTTTAGCACATGCCCCGCTTTTAGCATTTATTTTTGAAGGACAATAAAAGCGAGATGTAATTAATGGCAAATTAAATCTAAAATATAGGAGGAACTAATAATGAGAAGACTAAAAAGAAAAGCTCTTATAACTTCTCTTCTTGTTGTTTTGGCAATATCTTTATTTGCAGTAAGTAGTTTAGAAACGGTGGAGGCAGGTTCCTGGCAATATACAGTTCGTCGTGGTGACTCTTTATGGAGAATAGCTAATAATTATGGTACTACAGTTAATGGTATTAGTGGGGATAGAATTCAACCAGGTCAGGTACTAAATATTCCTGGTGGAAATAGCAGTGCAGCAGCAAATAATGCTGGAGGTTCAATTGGTAGATTAAGCTCTGCTGAGAGAGATTTATTTGCTCGTGTTGTTATGGCAGAGGCTGGCGGAGAGCCTTATACAGGTCAAGTTGGTGTAGCTGCTGTAATCTTAAATAGAATTAATAGTTCTGAGTTCCCTAACACTTTAAATGATGTAATTTATCAGCGACATGCTTTCGAAGCAGTAACTAATGGCTCTATTTGGAGAAGAACACCAACTGATAGTGTTCAAAGAGCTGTTGACGAAGCGATGAATGGTTGGGATCCAACTTACGGTTCTCTATTCTTCTGGAATCCGTACAAGCCAGTAACACCATGGATTTGGTCAAGACCAATTCAAGTTCAGTATGGTGACCATGTATTTGCTCGTTAATTAAATAAAAGCAAAATTTGAGTAAAGTAATAGTTTTTATAAGAATAATCTAAGAAAGACGACTTAAATTTAATTTTAAATTTGAGTCGTCTTTTTTTCTTGACATTAAAAATTAACACGATATAATTAAACTATAAATAGTTCATATATGAACTATTTATAGTTTAATTAATGATATACAAATTAATTCCTAATGAAGTATTTGAATTATTAAGAAGGATAGAAAGGAGTGATGATATGGATAAATATCAAGGGAGAGATGTCTATCGTATATTACGGAGAACGTCTCGTTCTTTGAAAAAGGAGTTTCGCTCTGTAATGGAAGAGTATGGATTGACCTGGGTGCAGTTTCATGCTTTGTATCATATCGATAAAGAGGGGATAGCTTTTAAGAAATTGTCTGAACATTTGCATTGTAATGCCAGTAATTTAACTGGATTAATTGACCGTATGATTGAAAAAGAATTTGTATATCGAGTACAGTCTAAAGAAGATAGACGAGTTTGGTTGATTAAATTGACTGAAAAGGGGGAGAATTTTAAGATAAAACTTATACCTGAATATAGACAAAAAATTGAAGAAAGAATGTCAGTACTTAATGAAACAGAGTTAGAGACATTGAAAAACTTACTAATTAAATTGCAGGATGCATAGGAGGAAAAAATGGGTAATAAATCTGTATTTGCTAAAACTGACTTATCAGCAGAGATTATTTCTAAACTTATTGTTTTTTTAAAAGATGATGAAGAATTAGAATTAGCTTTTACTAGTGATTTATCTTTAGAAGGTCTTTATATGGAGCAGATAGTGGTACTAACTAATAAGAGGATTTTAAATATTTCTTGCTCTGAAGAGTGGAGTGTGAATATAAGCCTTAATTTAGATGAGATAAAGAGTATTAGACATCAGAGACTTGATAGTAATAATTTAGTGAAGATTATTACAAAGGACAGGGGAGTTGAAATACTACGTTGTACTTCTAAATTAAGTCCTGCTCTTAAAGATTTTTTAGAAAAAGTAGATGAATTTATGATGGATATATTTCCTCAAGAAAAAAGTTTTTTGGATAGTAAATGGTCTGGTGGAAATGGAAAGCAGAATATAAGGCGTTGTGCTAAGTGTGCTAAGGCTATTTCTCCTCGTAGAAATGTTTGTATTGATTGTCTTGATAAAAGAAAGTTGTTTTTTAGGCTAATGTCTTATATTAAACCTCATAAAACCATGTTTATTATAGCTTTTGTTTTATTAGCCTTTGTTACATATATTTCTTTATTACCACCACTGGTTAATAGGGTTTTAATCGATGATGTTTTGGTACCAGCTACAGGAGGAGGTAATGAATTAGCTGCAGAAAGTGGTTTTTTATCTAATTTCTTGATTAGTTTTGCTCCCCGTGGCAGTATTTCATTATTGGCTGTTATAGTAGGTCTTATGTTCATTATAAATTTATTAACTAGTGTTATGAGTACTGCCAGGATGTATTTGATTTCCTGGTTAGGACAGAAGGTTATTGTCGATATGAGAAGAAATGTATATGAGCATATGCAAAATCTTTCTCTTCGTTTTTATAATAAGGAATCTACTGGACAGTTAATGTCTAGAGTTACATCTGATGTAAATCGATTGCAGCATTTTTTAAGTCATGATCTTCAAATGCTAGGACAAGATGTTTTTACGATTATATTAATTATTGTGATTTTGTTTAACTTGAGTTACTTTCTGACTTTCTTGATTATTCTTCCAGCTCCATTATTGGTTTTTCTCACTTTCTATTTTCGTAATAGATTAAGACGCATTTATAGATCTTTGTGGAAGAAGTATGCAGCTATTAACACAGTATTAGCAGATACTATTCCTGGTATCAGGGTTGTAAAGGCTTTTGCTCAGGAAGATAAGGAACTTGATAAATTCAATCATCGTAATCAACAGGCTTTTGAAGGAGAAATTGATTCTTTGAAAATGAGAACTATTTATCAACCTACAATGCAGTTTCTTACTTTTTTAGGTACTATCACTATTTGGTGGTTTGGCGGAAAACAAGTTATTGAAGGTTCTTTGACCATTGGTACTTTGATGGCTTTTACAGGTTATATGTGGCAGTTTTATCGTCCAGTTCAGAACCTATGTAATATGAATCATCGTTTTCAAAGAATAGCCACCTCCGCTGATAGGGTTTTTGAAGTTCTCGATACACAGACTGATGTTGTCGATGCTGTTGATGCTTATCAATTACCAGAAATCAAAGGTGAACTTGAATTTAAAGATGTATCATTTACTTATGAAAAAGAAGATAATGTTTTAAAGGATATTTCTTTTCAGGTGAAACCGGGAGAAATTATTGGCTTGGTAGGTCATAGTGGCGCTGGAAAGACTACTTTGATAAATCTTATATGTCGTTTTTATGATCCTCAAAATGGTTCTATAGTGATTGATGGACATGATATCAGTGAGATTACTACTGAAAGTTTACGTCAGCAAATTGGAGTAGTATTACAAGAGCCTTTTCTTTTTAGAGGAACAATCGCTGAAAATATTGCTTACGGAAGGCCCGATGCTAGCCTTGCCGAAATTATAGCTGCTGCTAAAGCTGCTAACTCTCATGACTTTATTGTAGATTTTCCTGATGCATATGAAACTTATGTTGGGGAAAGAGGTGTTAGACTTTCTGGTGGTCAAAAGCAACGTATTTCTATAGCAAGGGCTTTATTAAAGGACCCAAGGATACTGATATTAGATGAGGCAACTGCTTCTGTTGATACTGAAACTGAGGCTAAGATACAGGAGGCTTTAGAACGATTGGTCAAGGGTAGGACAACATTCGCAATTGCTCATAGGCTTTCTACTTTACGTAATGCAGATCGTTTGTTGGTCTTAGAAAAAGGAGAGATTGCTGAGATGGGAAGTCATGATGAATTGCTTGAAGAAGATGGTATATATGCAAGGCTTTATAATATGCAGAGAGAGATGAAAGCAATATAAATTATACAGGGAACAATATGTATGATTTATATTGTTTACAGAGAATATTATTGATGACAAGGAGGTCCTTTATGAGTACTATGGAAAATTCAATGCTTTTAGGTGAGTACGAGCCTATAGATGCAGATAAATTATTTATTTCAAGAGATGAGTATGGTGATATTCAGGTTTCAGATGGTTCCTCTATATATAAGCAGGTTAAGCCACTGAGAATATTTCCCTATTCTCTAAAAGATAAGTATATTTTGTTAAAAGACAGACAGGGTGAAGAGATAGGTATTGTTGAGGACATAAATTTTTTGGCTGTTAAGTCAAAAAAAATCTTAGTTGAAGAACTGGAAAGAATATATTTCATTCCTCAAATTATCAAGGTAGATAAGATTGAGTATAAGCTTAGGACAGCTTCCTGGTATGTAGAGACAAATAAGGGGTTTATTAATTTTGAGATGAGGAGAAGATCAAAGATTAAATTTATTGGCTTAAATCATTTGCTAATTATAGATACTAATGCTTGCAAGTATGAAGTTAGAGATTTTAGCAAATTGGATAAAAACAGTCAGGAATTAATAGAAAGAGAGATTTAATAGAGAAGCCGACTATCAAAACTTAATCGGCTTTTTCTGGCTTATATATTGAATTTGTTAGCATAAATTTTTATTCTTTTAGATATATTCTTTAGATTTTCCGAGCTGGCTGCAATTTCTTGAGTGGCAGCATTTTGTTCTTCGCTAGAGGCAGCCACTTCTTCTGAGTTGGCAGCAGCTTCTTCGCTGACTGCAGCTATTTCTAGCATTGCTTTTTCTACTTTATGACTGTCCTGGGACATATCTTTTGTTTTTATATTTAGTATTTTGCTTAGTTTTAATAATTTTTCTGAAGCTTTGTTTATTTTTTCAAAAGTTCCTCCTGTTGCTTCTATGGTATCCACACTTTCAATGACTGTTTTTTCTGTACTGTTCATTTTTATAACAGCGCTTTTTACTTGTTTTTGAATATTGCTTATTAAATTAGTAATCTTATCTGTTGACTTGGCCGATTCTTCAGCTAGTTCTCGAATTTCTTCAGCTACTACATTGAAGCCGCGTCCGCTTTCCCCAGCACGGGCTGCCTCAATTGCCGCATTCAAAGCTAGGAGATTGGTTTGATTAGATATATTATTTATAATTTCTACAATGCCTCCTACTTCTTCAGACATTTGTCCTAATGAATGAATTGTATCTCCAATTGAACGAGTATCTTTTTTTACGTTATTGGCTTTGTTAACAGCATCTTTTACTAATTCATTACCGTTTTCGATATTGTTTGTAACACTACTTGCCTGTTTTGTCATGTCTAGAGCCATATGATCTATTTCTTCTATTCCCTTATCCAGTTTACGTACACTATAATTAATGTCTTCTATTTGTGCAGATTGTTCTTCAGAACCAGATGCTATACCTTGAATAGAAGCACCTACTTGTTCGGACATTTTACTTAATTGAGTAGAAGCTTCTGCTAGCGCTTGGCTTGAAGAGTCTACTTCATCACTTGATTTTATAATGTCTGCAAGCATTTCTTGTAGGTCCCTTTTCATTTTATTTAAATTAACACTAAGTCTCCCTATTTCATCTTTTGATTTATTTTTAAGGTTACTAATACTTAGATTCCCTTCTGCAATTTGGTTTGCGAAATTAATTGTATTAATTATTGGTTTAATTACCCTATTTGCTGTAAGATATGATATAATAATACCAAATCCTAAAATAACTATTAGAGTGCTTGCTCCTCCAATAATACTAGCGATAAGTCCACTATAAGCTTCTTGTGCTGATATCTCGACAACAACTCCCCATGGAGTGTTTTCGATTGGCTGATATGAGGCTAACATAATATTATTTTTATATATATATTCTTCGGTTGCACTTTCACCGGCTATTAAATTTTGTATAATACTTAAGTGGGATAGATCATTAAAGTTTCTAAGTAAATTTTCATCAGGATGTGCTATGATATTAGCAGAATCGTTTACAATGTACATGGTTCCAGAATAATCTTCAATAGAGTTGCTAAGATGTTTAGAAATTATTTCTAAATTCAAGCTAGTTTTTATTACTGTTTCTACACTATTCTCGTTTATTATAGGGAGTATGTAATCTATTATTGGAATATTGTTAATTAACTTAGGCTCGCTAAATACGCTTGTGCCATTTAGAGCTTTTTGCATATCTTTATTTGCGATGTTTGTCATTATATTTTCTGAACTTTGATATAGAACCTGTCCCTGATTATTCATTATTTCTATATCAATTATGTTTGGATTGTGTTTGGTCATAGATCCAAGCATTGAATTAACATTTGTATTATTGACTTGAGCAATACCGCTTTCTTTTAAGATAAAAAAATTACTATTAATTGCATCTAGTGTAGATTGTATATTCTCACTAATATTATTTGCCAAGCTTTGGTTAGCTTCATATGCTAATTCTTGATTGTTTAAGTAGTTGGCTCTAGTAGATATAAAGCCATAAATAAGCATAGGGATAAGAATAAGTAAAAATATCTGCAATATCAATCTTGTCTTAAAACTATTATACCATCGTATGTTCATTTAAATTCCTCCATTGTGTATGTTGATTTTCCAATATACTATTTATAGATTATATAGGTATTTGCAATGACTATCAAATGAAATAACTTAGATAATCCAAAATAAACGACAATATTCGACAATATGTGCTTATGTGTGTTTATTAAGATATTAATTACTCTCAGAATTCTTCTTTTATCTTGAGGATTCAGACAGTATTTAAATAAACTGCATAATTTGTCTTTTTTTGAAGGAATAACGCGATTTATAACGAATAATATAATTAAAGCAATGAACATTCAGAGAAATATTAGGACTAAAGTGGGAAATTAAATTGCTAAATTTTACTTATTAAATATATTTAAGGTGATGATTACATGGTTGATAAAAGTTTGGATCTATTGTTGATGGTGGGTTCAACTGGCAAAATGAAAGCTGAAGAATTTTTAAAAAAAAGCTTAAATAAATTTGAAGTAGAAGAAGATGTCAAAGTTAATTTAAGGCTTGTAACCTGGAATAGAGCTTATGAAAGTATTATTTCGGCTTTTAAAAGCAATAATTCTCCAGATGTCTTCCAGCTTGGAACAACCTGGGTACAAACTTTGTCTTATCTAAATTATCTTCATCCAATAAAGAATTACAATGAGGAAAAAAATCTTCTAGCAGATTGGATAGATGATTGTTGTCATTATCAAGAAGAACGCTATGCTTTGCCATGGTTAATTGATACTGTGATTTTGGCTGCACGTAAAGATATTATCGATGATCTAGGGATTGATATTAATGATTTGCGTACTTGGCAAGGTTTTTATAAAATATATCTTGACCTAGTTGAACGTCGAAGACGAGATCCATCTTTCCCTAAAGCCTTGTCCTTTTCTATTAGACCTGATACAGATACTTTGCATCGTTTTATGTCTTGGTATTTTGCTAATAATGAGAGCTTTTCTTTAGATATAGATTCAAATAAAGTACTATCTAATCAAACAGAAATTCTTGATACATTAAAGTATTTGCAAACTTTAATTAGATCTTCTGATATTACAGTAAAAGATGTTGATAAGCATCCTTATCAATTAAATGAAGATTTTTATAAGCATGGGTCCTATGTTTTCTACTTAGGACACTGGTATGGTGTTTTATTGCAGATTTTAGGACAAGACAGTATCATAAGTAGTGATTTAGAATTTATTCCCTTGTTAATACCTTCGGAAAATTCTCAAAGTAGTACGAATGGTGGAGGCTCAGTTTTATCAGTTTCTTCTAAAACAAAGCATCCTATACTAGCTCAAAGATTAATTAATTTTTTATGTACTGAAGAGTTTAGTGAAGGTTGGTTGAAAACTACTGCTAATACACCAGCTTATGAGACTAGATTTTGGCAGAAACGACATATTGATGAACGGATAAGTACATTGTATAATTTGGTTGTTAATTCGAAAACGTATCCTTTTTATCCAGGATGGACCAATGTTGAAAATATACTATCAGATGGAATATCACGGTGTATGTGGCGACTTTTTGATACTGGCTTAAATATAGATCTTGATATTAAATCTTTGCTTAGTGACATTGATCAGTCAATTGTAAATATACTTAAAATGTCATGGCAGAAGAAAAATTGCTGATCTACAAATAAAAAAGTAAAAATGAGGTGCTAGCTTTTATGGGTAGAGACAGCTTAGATCTTTTATTGGTGAGAGGATCATTGGGTAATAATATTTTAGAAAATTTTATGAGGGAGAAACTCCAAGAATTTGAGGATAGTGAAAATATTAATGTTAATATTACACTTATTTCCTGGAATAGGGCTTATGAAAGGATTATTTCAGCATTTAAGAGTTATAATTCGCCGGATTTATTGTTATTAGGAACAAGTTGGGTGCAATCATTGGCTTATCAAGGATATCTTCTCCCTATTAATGAATATAATAATGAGAAAAATATTCTTACTGCTTGGTTTGAAGAATGCTGTTTTTTTCAAGGTAATAGAGTTGCGGTACCATGGGTTGTAGAACCGATGATTATGGTAGCTAGGGAAGATATTCTTGATAAATTAGGGGTTAATAAAGCTGAACTAAGTACATGGGAGGGTTTTTTAAAGCTTTATATAGAAATTGTTGAACGTCGAAAAAAAGATCCTTCTTTTCCAAAAGCAATGAGCTTTTTTATTAGGCAAGATTTAGGTGCTTTACATAGTTTTATGTCATGGTGTTTTGCTAGTGGATTCCAATTTCCTGATTTGAAGTCAGATAAAATTTTAGCTTCTTCTGAAGTGATTGAAGTATTTAAGTATTTACATAAATTAATTATTAGCTCTGATATTAAATTTGAGGACGTGGATAAACATCCTTATAAGATTAATGAAGATTTCTATAAACATGGTTCTTATGTTTTTTATGTTGGTCATTGGTATGGTATGACTTCTCAGCTTTTAGGCATAAATGAGAATATAAACGAAAATTATACTTATCTCCCTTTAAAGATTCCTTCTAAAAATTTGAAGAAGGGAACACATGGTGGTGGGTCTGTTCTTTGCATATCTTCAAGGACTAAGCATCCACTTAAGGCTAGAAGCTTACTAGAATTTTTACTTGAAGAAGGCTTTGTTGAGGGGTGGATGCATCATACTGCTAATCTACCAGCTTTTGAAACTCATTTTTGGAAGCAACGCTATAATAATGAAGGTATTAGAAACCTATATAAGCTTGCGGTTAATTCTAACAATTTACCTTATCATCCATGCTGGTCTAGTATAGAAAATATATTAATTGAAGGTGTTTCTCATTGTATGTGGACGCTTTTTAATGCAAGTGAAAAGATAGAAAGAGAGATTAAACCTATACTTAGTAAAATAGATCAAGATATTCATGAAATTTTAAAAATGTCATGGGAGATGAATTGCTGATGCTTATAAATAAGAAAATAAATTTTAGGGAAATTGGTATTAATGCAGCTAAATTATTTTCTGAACAAGGGGATAAAATGGCTGTTTATGAAAAAGCCGCTTCTTACATGTATAATATATTAATTGAAGTTGTTGGTGATATTCGTTTGTATCTTGTGGATGAAAAAGAAGAGGTTTTTAAAGAGGAAATGGTTTATTCTTATGAAGGTTTTGAGACTGGCTATGATTTTATTCCTTTTTATCAATTACCTGATATAATTATGAAAGATATGAAACATGTCAAGTATTATGATAAAAATACATGTTTTTTAATAATGCCCTTGACAATTGATAATAAGATTATGGGTTTGTTATATATGAAGATAATTACTAATATTGATGAAGAAGATATAGTTAATATTCGTCAAATGACTGATGTAATTAGTTTGGGTTTGTTTCATAGTATGCACAATGATTTATATAGCACTTCAGATCTTTTGACTGAGGCGTTTCTTGAAATAAATAGTAATTTACAGAATATCAAAGAGCAAGAGAGTTTGATTACTGTTTTTATGAATCTTATATTGAAAAGATTTAAGTTTGATAGAACTTCAATTTTTTTATTGGATGAGAATGAGGAAATATTATATGGTAAGTGTATTATCGAAAAGGGGGAAGAGTTTCTTATAAAAGAAAAGCCTAAACTTCCTAAATTTGATAATGATTATGTGGTATTGAAAAATACAGTAGGCTATTGGTTTTTATTAAGAACAAATACCAGGGTTGTAGGTGCTGTCCTTTGTGATAATATATATTCTTTACATAAGATAAGTGAACAAGCAATAGATATTTTAAGGATTTTATGTAGCCATTTTGCAAGTGCAATAGAGAATATTCGTCTTTTTACTGATTTGCAGAATGCAGCTTTACATGATAAATTAACTTCTTTGAAAAATCGTCGTTATTTTGAAAAGCAGCTTAAAAAATTTAATCAATATTCATTAGCTGATACCTTTATAATTGGTGATGTTAATGGTTTGAAGGTAACAAATGATGTATTTGGTCATGAAGCTGGAGATAGTTTACTTGTCACTGTAGCTGAAATACTACAAAGTGTCTCTTCTCCTCAAGATGAAGTTATTAGATTGGGCGGTGATGAATTCTTAATTATATTACATGATTCTAGTAATAGAGAAGCAGAAAAAATTTGTAGTAAAATTAAGCAAAAGTGTAGTGAGGTTAATGATACAAAGGTTAATATTAGTATTGCATTAGGTTATGCTAGTAGAAAAGATAATAATGAGGATTTTAAAGTAGTTTTACGTAGGGCAGAAGATATGATGTATCATAATAAATTGAGGGAAAGTAAAGAATTTAGAGATGCATTAATTATATCTTTGATGAAAACTCTGGGAGAAAAAGGGGCAGAAAATTCTGGTCATGCAGTGAGAATGGTGGATTTGGCTCTTAAACTGGGAAGAAAGATGGGTTTGAGTAAACATGAGTTGAGCGACTTAAAAATGTTGGCTATGTTACATGATATTGGCAAGGTTGCGGTTTCTAAAGAGATTTTAAATAAGAAAGGTCCTTTAAATGATGAGGAATGGTATCAGGTAAAAAAGCATGCTGAAGCTGGATATAGAATAGCACATGAGTCATTTGAGTTTTCGCCTATTGCTAACTATATTCTTTATCATCATGAAAGGTGGGATGGCAAGGGGTATCCCCTTGGTATGAAGGCCTCGGAAATACCTTTGCTTTCAAGGATTATAGCGGTAGTAGATGCTTATGATATTTTGACACATGATCAAGTCTATAAAAGTGCTATTAGCCATTCTGAGGCAATTGCAGAATTACAAAGAAATGCAGGGAGTCAATTTGATCCCCAGATTGTCGACTTGTTTTCTAATTTAAAACTTGATTAGTACTGATTTTAGTACTCTGTACTTGAATTATATTTATTTAAGAGCCTGTCTAATTCCTGGCTCTTTTTTAAAACTTTATTTTTAGCCAATTTATTACTTTCTTGACTGGCTAAGCAATTTAATTCCTGGCGAAGCTTTTCAATATTATTTAATAAGTGTTGTTTTGTATTGCGGGCCATTGGAAAAACCTCCTACTTGTATTATACAGGAATATTATATACTCTTTTATAGCTTTATACAAATAATTCTTTTTATAAAAAGTGCTAAGTTCTTCTGATATTATAAAATAGCTAATAAAAGCTAGTCTATTCTTTCTATAAGTCCATGATTTGATATTTTTTACTTATTCTACGATTAATTGCACAAATAAAGGTGTAGTTTATTCAAAATAAAGATTATAAATAGCTTTTTCTTTTGAGGAATTATATAGTAAGTATGCTATATTATACCTTGCTGTTTAGAGATACAATGAAAAACTTATTTTATATTGTTGAAAATTATATATTTCTCTGTTAAGATAGAAGTTGTGTTATAATTTCTTATAGATGATATTTTCTGTATGAATATTAATAGCATGAACGTCACGGAGGTATATAATTAATTACTAATTTAAGTAGTCTTAAACTAAAAATAGGAGGAGATAGCAATGATTAATGTTCCTGAAGTTAAGTTAGGTATTGTTGCTGTAAGCAGGGATTGTTTTCCTGTAGAGTTAAGTAAAAATCGTCGCCAAGCTGTTGTAGCAGCTTGTAAAGAGCAAAAACTTGCAATTGAAGAGGTAAGTGTTGTTGTTGAAAATGAGAAAGACGTACTTATGGCTTTGGAAGAATTGGAACAAAAGGGAATAAATTCACTCTTAGTGTATTTAGGGAACTTCGGTCCTGAAGGTCCTGAGACTTTATTAGCTCAGAAATTTGATGGTCCAACTATGTTTGCTGCTGCTGCAGAAGAGAGTACAGAGACATTAAAGAGTGGTCGTGGTGATGCATATTGTGGTATGCTTAATGCATCATATAATTTGGGTTTAAGAGGTTTGAAGGCATATATTCCGGAATACCCTGTAGGTACTCCTGAGGAATTAGTTCCTATGCTGCGTGATTTTGAAAGTATTGCGAGAGTTATTATTGGTATTAAAAAATTGAAAGTGATTAGTTTTGGTCCAAGACCACATGATTTTCTTGCTTGTAATGCGCCTATTAAACCTTTATTTGACTTGGGTGTGGAGATTATGGAGAATTCTGAGCTTGATCTTTTTGAAGCATTTAATCAACATGAAAATGATCCACGTATTCCTGAGAAAGTAAAGGAAATGGAAGAAGAGCTAGGAGATGGAAATGGTTATCCTGGAATTCTAGATAAATTAGCTCAATATGAAATTACATTGGAAGATTGGATGGAAGAGAATATTGGTGCTTCTGAATATGTTGTTTTTGCCAATAAATGCTGGCCTGCATTCCAGACTCAGTTTGGATTTGTTCCTTGCTATGTAAACTCAAGGTTTGCTGCAAGAGGTATTCCAATTTCCTGTGAAACAGATATTTATGGTGCTTTAACAGAATATATTATCACATTGGCTACAGAAATGCCGCCTACATTATTAGATATTAATAATTCTGTTCCTAGAGATCTTTATGAAGCAAATAGTGATAAAGTAGAAGGCTATTCTTTAGAAGATTTATTTATGGGTTTCCATTGTGGTAATACACCTTCTTGCTATCTAAAAGATGCTGAAATGAAATATCAATTAATTATGCATCGTTTGCTAGAAGAAGATAAAGACCCTAATATTACTAGAGGTACATTGGAAGGTACTATTAAAGATGGTGACATTACTCTTTTCCGTCTGCAGTCAACTGCTGAAGGTGAACTAAAAAGTTATATTGCTGAAGGTGAAGTTCTTGATCTTGATCCTCATACTTTTGGTGGTATTGGAGTTTTTGCTATTAAAGAAATGGCTCGTTTTTATAGACATGTATTAATTGCTAAGAGATATCCTCATCATGCAGGTATAGCTTTTAAACATGCTGGAAAAATACTTTTCTCAGTCATGAACATGCTAGGTATTGAAGATGTAGCATTCAATCAGCCGGCCAATATTCTATACAAAGATGAGAATCCTTTTAGTTAAATAATTAACTAAAGTGTAAAAAGTTAAGAATAGATAAATGATTATATCAATATAATAAAGGATAAGAAAAACGATTCTATATATAGAGTCGTTTTTCTTTTATTCTGATAAAAAACTTGATTTAATTTAGGAAATATATATAATAATAGTAGATAGTATTAATAATTATTGCGAATAAATTTGACTGGATATAGAAAAAAATATTGTTAAAGACTCAAAATCTTTTATAGTAGATTGATTAGGTAATATTATAAAAGAGAATTATTTATAAAATTTTTCTATATGTAATTTGATGTATGAGGGAAGGAGAACTATATGGAAAACCCTGAAAGAATTGCCCAGGTATTGAAAGAAACAGAAATTTTAAGAGAGCCTAATGAATTGATTTCTACAAATAAAGCAACTACACTTCATTATTATGTATTGGCTGAGCCAGCTTATTTAGAGCTTTTCGAAAATGAGGGGCCAGAGACAAAAATTAGAGAAGGTAAGATATCATGGGAAAAACCAAAGTTAATGACTCCAGGTTATATGTTGGATATGGAAGGTTTCAGTGAAGAAGCTAGAGAATCCTTAAGGATGGTAGCCAGGAGGAATCCTGATCTGGCTGGTGTTTTGTATCAAATGAGGTATAAGCGTGATGAAGCACGTGAATCAACAGTACCACATAAGATAATGGAAACATTTCGTAGAATTGAAAATCGCATAGAAGACGAAGAACAAGCTTTTGCTGTTGTAATAAAAGGAATTGATGAACTTTGGGATGTTTCTTTGATGAAGTATGTGCAGGACTTAGTCATAAGAAGTGCTATGAAATCACAACTTCCTTATTATCAGAATAAAGGTTATTTAAGGATGGATGAAAGAGGCTATGCAGCTGTAACCAGGAATTTAGAGGGTTTACCTATTGTGGTGCAAAATGAGATAGAAGATATGTTTAATAAAGTTGCTTCTGGTGAACTAGATCCTGGTATTTTGAAAAAGGAATTGGATAATTGGGGTGTTTTTGCTAGTTATGAAGATAGATTTTTTGATCTTTTTAAAAAGGAGTAATTTAATTGGCAAAAATTTAAAGTGTTTATAAAATTGCTATTATATTTTTATTAGAGATATCACTCTAAATGGGTGGTATTTTTTCTATATAATTCTAGAATATCCTCGATAAACCAAAATAATTAGCGAGAAATGTCGGAAAAAAGTAGAAGAATATGGAAGGTATTTTTAAATATTTGTTGAATATATATAATACAGAGATATAAAAGCCTTAAATGAGGAGTTGGTAGACGTGTTAGTTGAGTTGAGAAGGTTTTTATTTAATTCCGTATCTGCTGATTATTCTGGTGAAGTATTATTTGATATAGTTTGGGCACAGGGGTATGATAAGATATTAGAGAATATTAATGTGAATCATGATTATCCTGAAAATGAATTATTGATACAACTTGCTTCTTTATATTTGTTTTCCTACTATTTAGCTACACAGGGCAATGCATATAATTTTAGCAGGAAAGTATTAAATAATATTCATTACTCATTTAAGTTCCAGTTAGCCAGGAAAGTGAAAAATAATTATCAATATTATAAATCTAGAACCACTAGTATTTTTATCTTATTAGAGAAGAAAAAACAAGGGTATTTGGATTTATACAAAGAAGAACACGATAATATAGCTGAAAAAGTAGCAGAAAGTATAGTTCAAGATATTATGAATTATGGTTATAAGGATTTTGATGATGAGAAAATGTCCAAATTGTTTAGAGATATAGTATTAAATACTATAACTATTATTCAAGATTATTTAATTGATTTGTCAATTAAGAAGAAGGTTATATGTAATACTGAATTTAAAAATGGAGCATATAAACAAGTACAATTGTAGGTATAATAAATATTATAGAGACTTGAGTATTTGACTTAAGACTTCACTTTCTTTCGATAGAATAGAAGTGAAGTTTTTTTAATGGCTAGGAAAAAGTTCGACTATTACTTTAAATTATGCTATTATTGAATATGTATGAAGCTGTTTAACGATGTGTAAGTTAATAACTAATTGAATTGGGTGTGTTTATATATGAAAAAGAAAAAAGTACTGACTGTTTTTGGGACAAGACCAGAAGCTATCAAAATGGCCCCTCTAGTTAAAGGTCTGGAGGAAGTTCAGGAGATTGAATCAGTTCTTGCTGTTACTGCTCAACATAGAGAGATGTTGGATCAGGTTCTATCTTTATTTGATATTGAAGCTGATTATGATCTTGATATAATGAAGTCAGGTCAGAGTTTGAGTGATATTACTGTAAGAGTTCTTAAAGGCTTGGAGAGAGTTTTATTGGAAGAAAAGCCTGATATTGTTCTTGTGCATGGTGATACTTCTACAACCTTTGTAGCTGCTATGGCAGCTTATTATCAGCAGATTAAGGTGGGACATGTAGAGGCTGGTTTGCGTACATATAACAAGTATTCTCCTTTTCCAGAAGAGATGAACCGTCATTTGACCGGGGTTTTAGCTGACCTCCATTTTGCTCCTACTACTATGTCTAAAGAGAATTTGATTAAGGAAAATTTTCCGTCAGATAAGATATTTGTGACAGGTAATACAGTTATTGATGCTCTTTATTCAGTAGTTGAAGAAAATTATAAATTTGAGATGGATTTATTAAACAAAATAGATTTTGATAAGAAAAAAGTAATTTTACTTACTGCTCATCGTCGAGAAAATTTAGGAAAGCCAATGGAAGATATATTTGAAGCTGTTAAGGAGATTGTCTTAGAAAATCAAGATGTAGAACTTGTTTTTCCTATTCATTTGAATCCTAAGGTAAGGGAGATAGCTGAACCTATCTTAAGGGGAGTTGAACGGATACATTTGATAGAGCCTCTGGATTACCAACCATTTGCTAATTTGTTGGCTAGATCTTATTTACTTTTGACTGATTCTGGTGGGATTCAGGAGGAAGCACCAGGTCTTGCTAAACCTGTCTTGGTTTTAAGAGATACTACTGAAAGACCAGAAGCAATTGCTGCAGGTACAGTTAAACTTCTTGGTACTGATCGAAAATTAATTGTAGAGACAGCTAATCAACTGATAAGAAATAGGGATAGTTATTTAGAGATGGCTAATGCAGTTAATCCGTATGGTGATGGTAAAGCAGTGAGTAGGATTATTAATAGGCTTTTGTATGAATTCGCTTTGATTAAGCATCCTGGTGAAGAGTTTGCTATTTGATTGCTGAGCTTATCTTGGCTAAATCTGATGCTATATTCGGTATAATTTACTTAGTTTACTTAATTTATTTAAATTAAAAATTATTTGACCATAGTTACTTAATCCAGTATACTGTAATTAAGTGTAAAAAATCGGAGGGATTACGTTGATACTAGCAGATATAATTAAGCTTTTGAATCTCGAAGTATTAGTAGAAACTGATAATAAGATGGAAATTACTACTGCTTGTGGTGCAGATTTGATGAGTGATGTTCTAGCTTTTTCCCAGGAGAAATCCTTGCTTCTAACAGGTTTGACTAATCCTCAAGTAGTTCGAACTGCAGAGTTTACTGATATTAATGTTATAATATTTGTGAGGGGAAAGAGACCTCCTAAAGAGACTATAGAACTGGCTAAGGATAAAAAGGTAGCTCTTTATTTAGCATCAAAGCCTTTGTTTGAATGTTGTGGTTTGTTATATGCTAATGGATTGAAATCTGAGGATATACGAGATATAAATTAGTTTATCACATATTATACACTATATTAATTAGTCTATATATGATTATATAGACTGTGTTAATTAATTTTTGGAAAATATATGTTTGAATTAATTGAAAATTTCAAAATATGAATTAGAAACTGGAGGATGCTATCGTGAACGAGCAGGAGATTTTAGCTAAAAAAATTG
Source organism: Halanaerobiaceae bacterium ANBcell28 (assembly GCA_037623315.1). GTDB lineage: Bacteria > Bacillota > Halanaerobiia > Halanaerobiales > DTU029 > JBBJJH01. Next base: position 32,808 of record JBBJJH010000022.1, on the reverse strand, counting down.
AGAAGGGTGATTTTCAAGCAGGTGGAGAGGCTTCCAGTAAGTTGAAGGATTTACTTAGGAAGTTAGGAGTAGAATCTGCTCTTATTCGTAAGATTACGATTGTTACTTATGAGCTTGAGATGAATATTATTATTCACTCTTTAGGTGGAGAAATTAGGGCATTAGTAAGTGATAAAGCTGTTAGAGTTATTGCTAATGATAATGGTCCTGGTATTGATAATTTGAAAAAGGCGTTTCAGCCAGGTTATTCTACTGCTAGTGATGAAGTTAGAGAGATGGGTTTTGGTGCAGGTATGGGTTTGAATAATGTAGAACATTATTCGGACAAGTTGAAAGTGGAGTCAAATGCTGATAAAGGGACAATAATTCAAGCTATTGTTGAACTTTAGTGATAAATTAAGAGAAGGTTTTACAAGAAGATGGACTATCTTATAAATAAAATAATCTTTGGAAGGAGTTCTTAGTATGCAAAAACACTCTGTACTATTGAAAGAAAAGTTGTGTGAGGGCTGTACTAACTGTGTAAAAAAATGCCCTACAAAGGCTATTAGGGTACACCAGGGGAAAGCTACAATTAAAGAAGAACTTTGTATTGATTGTGCAGAATGTATTAGAACCTGTGCTTATCATGCTAAGTATTCCCGGACAAATACTTTTTTAGAGCTGGCTGATTATGATTATCCTGTTATATTGATTCCACCTAGTTTTTATGGACAATTTGATGGTATAAAACCTGAAGAAATACACAGGGCTTTATATAAAATTGGTTTTAAAGAGGTTAGAGATGTTGCCGTAGCAGCGGAGGCTTTAAGCTGGAAAACAAAGACTTATTTAAAAGACAATCCTGGTATGTTTATTTCTTCTTCCTGTCCTGTTGTTGTAAGGATGATAAAGATACTGTATCCTGAGTTGCTTGGTCATTTGCTTAAGTTAAAAGCACCTGTGGAAATAATGGCTGAGTCTATTAAGACAGAGCTTAGGGAGAAAGGTCTTGCTGAAGAAGATACTGCTTTATTTTTTATAACACCATGTCCGGCAAAAAACACTACAATTTTTAATCCAATGGGCATTGAAAAGAGTTTTTTGGATAAGTCGATAGCTGTAGATCTTGTTTATCAGGAAATTCTAAAAGTTTTAGATGAAGAAGTAAATTCTAATGATGATAAAGAACTTATTACTAACAGTACTCACTCAGATGCAATTGATAGAGATAAAATCACCCCTATTCCCTATAAAGGATTTTCCTGGGGGCAAAGTGAGGGAGAATTAAGTTTGCTAGATGATGACTTAAGCAAGAGAACTTTATCTGTTTCTGGGATTCATAATGTAAAAGATTTGTTGGAAGAGTTATCTAGAAATAATGTTAAAGGGATAAAATATTTTGAATTAGCTGCCTGTAATCAGGGATGTGTTGGTGGTGTTTTTAATGTTGCTAACCCCTATCAGGCTAAGCATAATATATTGAAGTTACTAGATGAAGGTAAAAATATGATTGAACAGGACTTTAGTAAATATAACTATGACTTGACTAAGGATTTAAAAGCAATTCAAATTGACCGCCTTGATAGTAATATGGAAAAGGCTATGAAAAAACTTATTCAATTGGAAAAGGAAATTGATCTTTTGCCTGGTTTAGATTGTGCAGCTTGTGGTGCTCCCGATTGTAAGACATTGGCTGAGGATATAGTAAATGGCCGTGGTAAGAGGAGTGATTGTATTTTTGTATTACGGCAGCAAGTTGAAGATCTGGCTGATAAGATGTCCGAACTGGCTCATGCCTTACCACCGGTGATGAGAAATAGAAAATAGAACTCTTTAACATAGATTGGGGGAGATGAAATGATAGTTGGCGAACTTATAGAAAGTTTGGATTTGGAAGTAGTTGTTGGGGTTAATCTGGATAGAGAAATTGAAGGTGCTTATATTGGAGATTTGTTGAGTAATGTAATGGCTAGAGCAAAGGAGAATAATCTTTGGGTGACCATTCAGGGCCACCAAAATGTTGTTGCAGTTGCTTTATTGACCAATGTTTCAGCTGTAGTAGTAGTAGAGGATTTTGATATTGAAGATGCTGCTATTGAGCGTGCAAAGGAAAAAGAAGTGAATATTTTAAGGACTTCTAAAACAGCTTATGAATTTGTTCTTGAATTGTCTGAGCTTGGAGCTTAGAAGCTAGAACTTAGAGTATAGCTTAGGGTAGAGCTGGAGGTAGTAAGTGATGGTAAAGTCTAAATGCTTGAATAAAAATCATACTGGCAATGCTTCCTCGATTGGCTTATCCCCTTTGGCCTGTGATTTGCATATTCATTCATGCCTTTCTCCCTGTGCAGATATCTTGATGACTCCAGGTAATATTATCAAAAAGGCTTTACAGGAAGAGCTGGATATTATTGCTATCGCAGATCATAATGCAGCAGGGAATGTTGAGGTTACAATGAAGCTGGCTGAGGATACAAAATTAAGTATTTTACCAGCCATGGAAGTGGAAAGTAGTGAAGAGGTTCACTTACTCTGCTATTTCGACAAATTGCATGCTTTATTAGAATGGGAAGATATTGTTAGAGCAAATTTGCCTGAGATGATGAATGATGAGGAGACTTTTGGATATCAACTTATAACTGATGAAAATGATGAATATATTGCTAAGGAAGACAGCTTGCTGGCTACTGCTACTGGCTTAACAGTGAAGGAGATAGTAGATAAGGTAACTGTTCTTGATGGGATAGTAGTACCTTCTCATCTTGATCGCCCTTATAATAGTTTGCTGGCTAATCTTGGCTTTATTCCAAATGATTTAGAGCTATCTCTTTTTGAACTATCTAAGAATGTAGATCCAGATGTTTTTTTGAACAAATTTCCTTTTCTCAATGATTATTTTTATATTGTTTCTTCTGATAGTCATTATCTTGATGATATAAAGTCATATTTGGAAATTGACCTGTATGGCGACTTACCAAAAAGATTTAAAGAGATACTTTTAGAAGCGACAAAAACTTAGAAGAAAAAGAAAAAATATGCTCTAATTGCAAGAAAATTATATATTTTCTTATTTCTCTGCTTTCTATTGACAATGGATATGGACTAACATATAATAGCTATAGGTAAAATATTAATAAAAATGCTTGTGAAAAGATGGTCAAACTAAATGCAATAAAATAGGGTTGTTTTATTTTGAGGGAAATTGATAAAAAATTCACAAAGCAAAGTAAGATGATAGATTTACTAGTATTTCTATCAGTTTTTTTTGTACATTAAAATTTAATTTTTTATACATTTAAATTTTTTAAAACTATTTAAATTATATTAAGGAGGTTTAAGAAACTATGGCATGTAATTGTGGAAATGAAGAGAAAAGTAGAGAAAAATACCTTGCTCCATTAAATAAAATAATGGAGAACTATGAAAAGAAAGAAAGGTATTTGATACCTGTTTTGCAGGAGGCTCAGGATGAGTATGGTTATCTACCTGAGGAAGTTTTAAAAGGAATTGCTTCATATTTAGATCTTTCTTTAAGCCAGGTATATGGTGTTGTTACTTTTTATACCCAATTTCATTTAGAACCTCGTGGTGAAAACATCATTAGGGTATGTATGGGTACAGCCTGTCATGTTCGTGGTGGTTCTGATGTATTGAAGGCTATACAAGATGATCTTGGTATTGATAGTGGTGAAACTTCTGATGACTTGAAGTTTACCCTGGAAACTGTAGCTTGTATTGGTGCTTGTGGGCTTGCTCCTGTTATCATGATTAATGATGATACTCATGGTCGCTTGACACCTGAAAAAATGCCGGCAATTTTAAAAGAGTATAAATAATATGAGTTGGTATTAATGAGGGAATTATCATTGCATATTTTGGATATCGTGCAAAATTCTATTGTAGCTGATGCTTCCAGGATTGAAGTTATTATTAAAGAGGATTTAAGTGAAAACCTCTTTCAAATAGAGATTAATGATAATGGTAAAGGTATTTCCCCTGAAGTATTAGAAAATATTACTGATCCTTTTCTTACTTCTAGGACTACACGTCCTGTAGGGATGGGTCTTCCTCTTTTTAAAGAAGCAGCTGAACGCTGTGATGGTGAGTTAATTATAAATTCTCAGCTTGCAGAGGGGACTGAATTAAAAGTTGTTTTTAAACATGATCATATTGATCGTGCTCCTCTTGGAGATATTAAAGGGACTCTTATCTCCTTAATAGCCCTTAATCCTCAGATTGACTTTTTATATAAGCATATTTATAAAAAAGACAGTTTAAAAAATAACAACAATAATAATAATTATTTTATACTTGATACAGCAGAGCTTAAAAAAGAGCTAGAGGATGTAGATATTAACCAGAAGGAAGTATTAAATTGGATTGCTGAATTTATTAAAGAAGGTTTAAAAGAACTATATGGAGGTGACTGTTAAATGAAATCACTGAATGAGTTAAAAGAATTAAGAGAAAAGCTTCAAAAGAATATGTCAGCTAGAGATAAGTCAGATAAAGTTAATATTGTTGTTGGTATGGGTACTTGTGGTATTGCTGCTGGCGCTCGCAAAATTTTGCAAGCTATAATGAAAGAAACTGAGAAGCGAAATATAGATGTTGTAGTTAGTCAGACAGGTTGTATTGGTATGTGTGAAAAAGAACCACTCTTAGATGTAAAGATGCCAGGTAAAGATAGAATAACTTATGGTAACTTAAGTGAAAAAGATGTTGAGAAGATTATTGTAGAACATATTATTAATGGTAAAGTAGTTGAAAAGTTTGCAGTAGCTCGCTTAGAGGAAGGAGGGGAATAGTCATGGAACAATCAATTTATCGTTCACATGTTTTGATTTGTACAGGTACTGGTTGTGTATCATCTGGTGCTAATAAATTAAAAGTAAAGCTTGAAGAAGAGCTTTTAAATTATGATTTAGATAATGAAATTAAAATTGTAGAAACTGGATGTCATGGTTTCTGTGAGAAGGGACCTATAGTTATTGTTTATCCTGAAGGGGTATTTTATTGTCAGGTTGAGGAGAATGATATTTCAGATATTGTTGAAGAACATCTTCTTAAAGGTAGAATTGTTGAAAGATTGCTTTTTAAAGAGCCTTTAACTGAAGAAAGTATTCCATCATATCAGGATATTGATTTTTACAAGAAACAACATAGGATCTCTTTGGCGAATTGTGGTAAAATAAACCCAGAGAGTATTGAAGAATATATTGCTGTAGGTGGTTATGAAGCTGCTGGTAAAGCAATAACATCTATGACTCCAGAAGAGGTAATTGAAGAAGTGAAAACTTCTGGTCTTCGTGGTCGTGGTGGTGCTGGTTTCCCTACAGGTCTTAAGTGGGATTTTACCAGAAAAGCTGATGGAGAGAAAAAATATGTAGTTTGTAATGCTGATGAGGGAGACCCTGGTGCTTTTATGGATCGTAGTATATTAGAGGGAGACCCACATTGTATTATTGAAGGTATGATGATTGCTGCATTTGCAATTGGTGCTGATGAGGGTTATGTATATGCTCGTGCTGAGTATCCTTTAGCAATTGCACGTTTGCAAAAGGCAATTGATCAGGCTTATGAATTAGGTTTACTTGGAGATAATTTGTTTGGTAGTGACTTTAATTTCAAACTTCAAATCAAAAAAGGTGCTGGAGCTTTTGTTTGTGGTGAAGAGACTGCTTTAATGGCTTCTATTGAAGGTAAACGTGGAATGCCTAGACCTAAGCCGCCTTTCCCAGCAAACTCTGGTCTTTGGGGTAAACCTACTAATATAAATAACGTTGAGACTTTTGCTAATGTTCCTTTTATTATAAATGAAGGAGCAGGTGCTTTTAATTCTATTGGTACTGAGAAAAGTACTGGAACAAAGGTTTTTGCTTTGACTGGTAAGATAAATAATACTGGTCTTGTTGAAGTTCCTATGGGTATTAGTTTAAGAGAGATTATTTATGATATTGGTGGCGGTTTAAATAAAGGTAAGAAATTTAAAGCTGTTCAAACTGGTGGACCATCTGGAGGATGTATACCAGCAGATCTATTGGATCTCTCTATTGATTATGAATCTTTACAAGAAGTTGGAGCCATGATGGGTTCAGGTGGTATGGTTGTTATGGATGAAAGCACCTGTATGGTTGATGTATCTCGCTTTTTCCTAAGCTTTACTCAAAGTGAATCCTGTGGTAAGTGTACTCCATGTCGTGAAGGTACTAAAAGAATGCTAGAGATTTTAGATAGAATTTGTGCTGGAGAAGGTAAAGATGGGGATCTTGAGTTGTTAGAAGAATTGGGTAATCATATTAAAGATACTTCCTTATGTCAGTTAGGTGGTTCAGCTCCAAATCCAGTACTAAGTACTCTTCACTATTTCCGTGATGAGTATGAAGCTCATATTAAAGATGAAAAATGTCCTGCTGGTGTTTGTGAAGGATTGGCAGCAGCTTATATAATTGATGAAGAAACTTGTGTTGGTTGTGGACTTTGTGCTAGAGTTTGTCCTGTTGATGCGATTAGTGGTCAAAAGAAAGAACCATATACTATTTCTGAAGACCTTTGTATTTCCTGTGGTGCTTGTGAAGACAAGTGTCCTGTTAATGCTATTTCTCAAGGATAAAAAATATATTGTTTAAGATTATTTAGAAAAGGAGTGTCGTAAAATGAGTAAAATTACCTTAACTATAGATGATCAAACTATACAGGTAGAACAGGGGACTACTGTTTTAGAGGCGGCACGGGAAGTAGGTATTGATATACCAACTCTTTGTTATCATCCTGATTTGACATTGCATGGATCATGTCGTGTATGTGTTGTAGAAGATTGTGATAGCAATAAGTTAATGGCTTCTTGTGTTGTGCCAGCTATGGATGGCATGAAATTAAGCACTCGTAGCTCTCGTGCTAGAAAAGCTAGAAAGAAAAATGTTGAGTTATTATTGGCCAATCACCCTAATGATTGTTTAGGTTGTGATCGTAATGGAAATTGTGAATTACAAAATATAGTTTATAAAATGGGAATTGTTCGTGACGATATTGCTCCATTAGATGGAGATAAGAGGGATGTGCCTATTGATAATGCAGGTCCTGCTTTAAAAAGAGAGCCTAATAAATGTATTCTTTGTGGACGTTGTGTAAGAGTATGTGAAGAGGTACAGGGTGTATCTGCATTGCAATTTGGAAATCGTGGTTTTGATTCTATTGTTGCTACAGCTTTTGATTTGCCTCAAAGTGAGATCAATTGTGCTAACTGTGGTCAATGTGCTACTGTTTGTCCAGTGGCTGCTATCACTGAAATTAGCGAAATAGCTAATGTTTGGAAAGCCTTAGAAGATCCTAACAAGCATGTAGTAGTTCAAACAGCTCCTACTATCCAGGCTACAATTGGTGAGGAGTTTGCTTTTGAAGCTGGTACTGTTGTAACAGGTAAACTTGTTGCTGCTTTGCGTAAGCTTGGTTTTGACAGAGTATTTTCAACTGAATTTAGTGCTGACCTTACTATACTGGAAGAAGGTAATGAGTTCTTGCAAAAGATAGCAGGAGATAAACCTTTACCTCATATTACTTCCTGTTGTCCAGGTTGGGTTAAGTTCTGTGAGCATAATTATCCTGAGTTGTTGGATAATCTCTCAACTGCAAAATCACCACAGCAGATGTTCTCTGCTGTAACAAAAACTTATTATGCAGATAAGGTAGGTATTGACCGTAAAGATGTCTATACTGTATCTATTATGCCTTGTACTGCTAAAAAGTTTGAAAAGCAAAGACCAGAGCATAATGATAGTGGTTTCCAGGATACAGATGCAGTTCTAACAACTAGAGAGCTAGCTCGTATGATCAAGGAGATTGGTTTAGACTTTACTACTCTTCAAGATGAGGAATATGATGAAATCATGGGTGCTGCTACTGGTGCTGGTACTATCTTTGGTACTACTGGTGGGGTTACAGAAGCAGCATTGAGAACTGTTAAAGAGAAATTGACAGGTGAGCCTCTTGATAAACTAAACCTAGGTTTTAGAGGTATTACTGAAACAGAAATAAGTATAGGTGATAAGACCTTTAATATTGCTATAGTCAGTGGTCTTGCTAATGCAGGAAAATTACTTGATGATGTTGAAGCAGGTAATTCTAAGTATGACTGGATAGAAGTTATGGCTTGTCCACATGGTTGTGTTGGTGGTGGAGGACAGCCATTACCAATTAGTAATGAGAAAAAGTCCAAGAGAGCAGAAGGGCTTGCTAATATTGATAAGACTAATACTATTCGTAAGTCACATGATAATCCTGATGTTCTTAAACTCTATGAAGATTATCTAGGAGAGCCATTAAGTGGTCAATCACATCATTTATTGCATACTGGATATCAAAAGAGAGATAAGAACTAAGTAATTAAAAAGTAGATAGCTTTAAATTATTAATGTGATAGATAGATTAAAGCTTAGAGAATATATACAATAAAGCGACAAAGACAATAAATTAAGATTGATTAAAAACCTCCGTAGAAGAGCTAAGATTAGCTTTTCTACGGAGGTTTTTTTGCTATGTTTTTATAGTGAGAATTTGTAGGTATAAAAATACCCCTGTGGGATAAATCCCACAGGGGTATAAATAATTCTTTTTAGTTTTACTAAGTTAGAGTTTAACTTAGAATGCTAAATCTAAACCAGCAGTAGCTTTTCTTACACGGTAGTTATCATCACCATTTTCAGCATCAGTAAATCTTAAACCTTCATAGTTTAAGCTAGCATCAAGGTCTGCAGTGATTTGATAGTTTACACCAAGACCAGTCATGATTCTAACACCTGCAAGATCTACACCATAATTTTTATCAGCATGCTCATAGTTACCAGTCAATGTAGCATAGTCGTTAAGAGCTTTTTCAAAGTCTACACCAACAGCATAGTTCATAGCATTTTCACTTGCCATTCTGTAACCAGCTTCAGCATAAGGACTGAAAGTTACATCAAATAAGTTAACGCTATTAGGTCTTACAGTACCTTCAGCAACTAAAGCATCGTCTTCTTGGTTCATATACTTAGTTAGGTCAGCAGTTAAGATACCTTGCTCAAAGTTAGCATAAAGTTTGCTTTCCCATTCGCCTTCGTTTTCTTTTTCAGTTTCAGCACCTGCTTTTAGAGCATCATTGAAAGTAAATTCAGCGTTGTGCTCATGATTAGCTTCTCCGAATCCGAAACCAGGCATATTTACTTTAGCGTTAGCAGCTAATCTACTAGCTTCGTAGTTAGCTTCAAAAGTACTTGTTAATTCGTTTTCATTATCAAACTCAAATAATGAGCTAGTAGCTAAATTGTCAGTAACAGGTAATGATAATTTAACTGATTTGTTAAAGAATTCTTCAGCACCTTCATAGTCATCATCATCATCTAAATCTGTAGCTAACATAACATCGCCGTATAGAGCAGTTTCTGTAACGTTGTTTAAGTTAGCTTCAAAACCTAATCTACCAAATTCGTTTTCTGCTTTTACATTCCACTCTGTACGATTTGCTTCTTCAGCAAAACCAGCAAATGTGCGGTATGCATAATCAGCACTCACATCGAATCCTATGAATTCTTCAGCCATGTCAGCTTTTAATTCCATAACAGAGTCAGCAGAACCAATAGCTTCTATTTCGTAATAATCCCAAGCTTCACCTTCGTATGCTTCATAAGAAGCTTCTAAGTTAGCGAAAAGAACAGAAGTTTTACCAGTAAGATCAAAACCGATAAGAGTATCAGGATTGTCACCAGCAATAGCTTGTAGTCCATCGATATTAGCATAATTCAAATCTAATTCTATAGTAGCGATTTCACCATTAGCTCCTACAGTGAAGTATTTGTTGTCAAAATTATTTTCATTTAATGCTAATTCTGTATCTACATCAAAACCAAATACTTCTAAAGCAGTATCAAAAGCAAGAATTCTTGTGTCAGAGAAGTTTTCTGTACCAAAAGCAACATTGATATCTTGACCTAATAGAACAAATTGTCCGTTACCAGCTAAGATATAGTTATCGCCATCATGAACAAGTGCATAAGTGTTACCAGCAGCATCAACAATTACACCATTAACAGGATAGTTATAATCATCATCGTCATTTGTGCTATCATGTAACAAATATGATTTTAGTCCAGGTGCTTGATCGTTTGCAAAAGTACCAACAAAGTCATCGCCAGTAACTATAGCAGTAAAGCTATCTAGGTTAAAGATTTCTCCATCAAAGTTGTCATCTCTTGTAGCGAAATCGTTTGTAGAAGCACCAAGATTAACATCAAGTGCTAATGGACCGTTATTAACAGCCATGTTTAAGTCGATTTTTTGCTCAAGTTTATCTTCACCTTCAATTAAATCAGGATCTTCATTATCATCATTGTATCCACGATCATAAGGATCTGCATAAGGAGTTGCACCTATAGCATCAAATTGTTCATATTCTACACCCCAAGTACCACTAAAGCTAACAGTAGCTTGTTCTACTGCTTCTAAAGCAGCAACTCTGTCGTCTAAGCTTCTAATTTCTTCAACTAATACTGAAACAGCGATACCTTGAGATTTTAATTCGTTTTCGAATTCAACAGAAAGATCTTCGATTGCAGCAAGAACTTCAAGTACGTCTTCGCGATCTACTTCAGCTTCTGGAACTTCTGGTAAGTTAGCTGCCATAAGTTCTTCAACGATAGCTAATACTTGCTCACCTTGAGCGTCGCTAAGACCTCTGTCTGATTCATGAATAGCTCTACGAATATTGAAACCAACTTCTGCTAACATAGCTTCACGTTCAGCTTCGATATTGTCTAGTAAACGAGCTACTATAACAGAAATTTCATAACGACTTAATTCATTTTGTCCTTGGAAAGTTCCATCTGGGTATCCTGTGATAAGCCCAGCAGCTACTAAAGTATTTACAGCATCATAAGCCCAATGGTTACTAGGCACATCTGTCATAGATCCTGCAAAAGTTGTTACAGTTAATGTTAATACTAATAATAAAGCAATTACAATTTTCTTCATAATAATATTTCCCCCTTGATTGTTTTTAAATGAGTTTTTGTTTTTTTAATTCTTTTTTAGCTCATTTCCAACTTTCAAAGGGATTCATGTTAATGAGTCTCCTTGTTTCCTCATTTCAATTCTCCCATTTTCAGTTTTCAATGAACTTTTATTATAGAACCCTATCATCTTTTCGGTCTCGTGATTTTGGGGGCACCTCCATTCCATCACAGTTTAGTCCTAGATGATAAGAATTTTGACAAAGTAATTAAGTACACAAGTATCATAAAAAATTAAATTTTTATTTTTTCTCGTGATATTATTATTTATTCTCTATTGGTCGACAAATTCCTTCATAAAAAATAAAAAAAATTTTTCCAATAAAGTACAAAAAACGAGTTTTTTGCTAATTAACTTAAATTAATTCGATTTTTTTATGGTTAATAAGTCCTGCGAGGCTATGATAGACTAGTCTTTATACAGTTTTTTAAAATTTAGTTCTTAAGGAATAAAAATAGATCCAATTGTTCTAAAAGGAATAATAAATAAAAGAAGGAAATAAATTATGATTGAAGAATTATTACATTTATAAGAATTAAACAGGAAATACTATTTACTACATAAGGAGGAAGATTGAGATGCTTAACAAAAAGGATAATATTACAGTTGAATATTGGGGAGAACTTGATGGAGACTCTATCTATCTTTATACTATGAAAAATGATAATGGTATGGAGGTTTCTATTACTAATTATGGAGGTATTATAAGGTCAATTAAAGTTCCTAATAATGAAAAAGAGCTTATTGACGTGGTCTTAGGTTTTGATACTTTAGAGGAATATCTTGATGAGCATCCTTACTTTGGAGCAATCATTGGTCGTTTTGGTAATCGAATAGCTAATGCTAGGTTTAAGCTAAATAATCAAGAGTATCATTTGCTTGCTAATGATGGGAAAAATCATTTGCATGGTGGAGCTAAAGGCTTCGATAGTTATGTTTGGGGTGCTAAGGCAATTAAAAGTGGAGTTGATACTTCATTAATTTTAAGTCATTTGAGTAGAGATGGTGAAGAGGCTTACCCTGCTAACCTGGATATAAAGGTGATTTATACTCTTACTAATGATAATGAAATTATTATTAATTATCAGGCTATATCAGATGAAGATACCATTATTAATCTTACTAATCATTCTTACTTTAACTTAAATGGAATGGAAGATAATGTTCTAAATCATGACGTGCAGTTAAATTCTACTTTGTATACTGCTACTGATGAAGAATTAATTCCTACTGGTGCTATTTTGCCTGTAGCAGATACTCCTTTAGATTTTCGCGAGTCCAAAAAAATTGGTGAAGAAATAGATAGTGATTTTAAACCTTTGCTTTATGGAGGAGGTTATGATCACAACTTCGTTTTAAATGCTAATGGAGATGTATCTTTAGCAGCCAGCGTTTTTGAAGAGAGTACTAGTATAATGATGGAGGTTTATACTGATCAGCCAGGTATCCAATTATATACTGGAAATAGTCTTGGAGAAATAAAGGGTAAGGATAATAAAGTATATACTAAGAATTATGGACTTTGCCTGGAAACACAGCATTTCCCTGATTCTATTAATCATAGTCATTTTCCATCTGTAGTATTGGAAGCTGGAGAACTTTATGATACTACTACAATATACAAGTTTTCTAATAAAGAAAATAAATAAAGGTAATAGGATTTAAAATATCTGATGTATTAAGATATCTAATTATAATCATTTTATATGAGAGAACTACTTGGCTATGATTTATTTAGGCTAATTAGTTCTCTTTTTATACTACATATAATGTAGTTATTTTTTTCTTCTCTAATTATTATATGTATTTATGAAATGATACTTTGAATAAACCTTATGTTTATTTTATATAATTCTTTTCAGATCTTATAAACCTTAAAAGCAGGAATGCTAGGTGTTTATGTCGAATTATTCTATTAGATAGTTTTTGAGAATATAATCCTGTTTTAGAGGAGTGAAATAAATGTTTGAGTATAATTATTGTCCTGTTTGTGCTAAAGATCTGAAAGAGAATTATATAGAGGGACATTTAAGAAAACATTGTACACATTGTAATTTCGTTCATTATATTAATCCGAAACCTGCAGTTGCTATTGTAGCGTTTAAGGATAAGAAACTTTTAACTATAAAAAGAGGTGTTGAGCCAGGAAAAGGTCTGTGGTCTTTACCTTCTGGTTTTATTGATTGCGGTGAATCATCTGAAGAAGCATGTTTAAGAGAGTTGAAAGAAGAAACAGCTATGACAGGAGATATAAAGCAGTTATTAGGAGTCTATAGTGAAGAAGCTAATATTTATGGTCCTGTAATGATAGTTATTTATTTAGTAGAGAATTTAAAGGGAGAACCTTTGGCTTCTGATGATGCTGCTGACGTAAAATTTATAAGTTTAGATAAAGTTGAAGACTTGAATTTCTCTTGTTTTAATAAAGCTTTTCGAAAGGCTATTAGTATTATACAAGGTGATTGATGTTTAAAAAATTAAATAAGATAATAAACCCTTCCAAAGTTTCTAACATATATTATAATGTAAGTAATAACATCCAGTAGAGTAGTATAGTGCTGGATGTTTTTTTAAATGGAATTATAGAAGAAAGATATAAGTATAATTAAATAAGGGATTTTTTAAGGGGGGGATATAAATGAAATTTCGCAAGTTTGCTAGTGAACATGCAAATATTAGAACTTCCTTAGTTCTATCAGGGGGAGGGGCTAAAGGAGCCTATCAGGTTGGGGCTATTAAGAGTTTTCTTGAGAATGATATATGTTTTGATTTAATAGTTGGTAGTTCTATAGGCGCTATGAATGGTGCTTTATTAGCAGAATTTATATTGCAGGGAATGAATAATAAAGAAATTTACCAAAGATTAAGAGGATTTTGGTTGGGATTGAATAATATCTTAACTTTTAATTGGTGGGGATTTATAAAAAATATTCTAACTCCTGTTAGAATTCCTTCTATATATACTAATGTAGTTTTAAGAAAAATACTTAATCAGTATATTCCTGATTGCCGTAGTTTTTCTGATTATACTAAATGCCAATTGAGTTTGACTGGAACTAATTTGAATAAAAAAAAATTAAAGTATTTTGATTTTAATTCTACTGCTCCGGTTATTGATGCTTTATTAGCTTCTATGTCTTATCCAGTTGCGTTTCCTGCTGTTAAGATAAATAATGATTTCTATATTGATGGAGGTGCACTTTCAAATGCCCCGTTAAAGGAAGCAATATTGTGGGGAAGTAAAGATGTTTATGTTGTTTTTTTGCAACCTTTATCTATTATAGAAGGGGAAATTTCAGAAGGAGATAAAGAATATCTTTCTGCTATAGAGCTTATAGAAGAATTCATAGAATTGGCTTCTAATCAATTAATGTATGGTGACTTAGAGGATGTAAAGAAAATTAATGGACTAATTAACTTAATTAATAAGTACCAATACTCTTTGCCAAAGTCATTTTTAAAGGAAATTAGAGAATTGTTTGATTTAAGATTTAAAGATAAAAAGAAGTATATTAGAATACACGAGATTGCTCCTGATAAGGTATTGGATCCCCCAGGTTTAAAAGGATTCTGTGATGCCAAGGGGATAGAGGGGATTATGAAAAAAGGCGAAGAAGATACTATGAATTTTTTTGCTAAAAAGGTATAAGGATGAAATATTATTGAATAAATATAAATTTTATGCAGGATTTTGCCATGTATGCCTAGAATATTATATTAATATGGTTTTTGTCATTAAACCAATAAGGAATTTATGAAAGGAAGGTGAGAACTGTCAACTTATAAATGGCATAATGAGCTTGTATTTAAAGACAGGCTTATACATTAAGTTGGCGGTGGATGAGAGTATGGAGTATAGTTTACCTGCTTTTACATGGTTTTGGCTGCTTGCGCCAAATTTACTTATTGTTTTATTATCATTACACAGGATGATTAAGGAAAAAAGGAGTGAAGAGTAGTGAGTCCGGAATTAATTACGTTTTCGATTTATATTATAGGGATGCTAGGAATAGGTTACTATTATTATCGTAAAAATAAATCTATAGAGGATTATTTTTTGGGTGGAAGAACGTTAAATCCATATGTTACTGCACTTAGTGCACAAGCTAGTGATATGAGTGGCTGGCTGCTAATGGGTTTTCCAGGGGCCATTTATATGGGTGGTTTCAATGCTATGTGGATAGCTATTGGTTTAGCAATTGGTACATATCTGAACTGGCAATTTACTGCTAAGAGATTAAGAAGGTACACAGAAGTAGTAGAAGCAATTACTATTGCTGATTTTTTTGAGAATCGCTTTAAAGATAATACAAGGGCTTTAAGGGTTGTTTCTTCTGCAACTGTTTTAGTATTTTTTACAATTTATGTTTCTGCTGGCCTTGTTTCTGGTGGTTTGCTTTTTGAAAGTGTTCTTGGAATTAATTATGAATTTGCCTTGGTTTTATCTGTGCTGATTATAGGAGTTTATACTTTTCTTGGTGGCTTTAAAGCTGTTAGTTGGTCAGATTTTGTACAGGGTTCTTTAATGTTGCTCGCTTTAATAGTAGTTCCCTTGGTAGTTATAAGTAATTTAGGTGGCTTGGGACAAGTATGGCAAAAAGTTGCTGAGATTAATCCTGATTTATTACATGCAGGAAGATTAGTAGAATACAATTTAGCTGAGAGGGTAATGTGGACTTCTGGCGCTTCTGCTAGTGAAGGTATCACTATTATAGGTCTTATTTCATTATTGGGATGGGGTTTAGGATACTTTGGTATGCCTCACATTCTTGTAAGATTTATGGGTATTAAGTCAGCTAAAGACTTGCCTATATCTCAATTTGTTGGTGTGACTTGGGTTGTATTAAGTCTTATAGGTGCTGCTTTAGTTGGTATTATGGGTATAGTTGTTTTGCCTGAACCTTTAGCTAATCAGGAGATGGTATTTATGGATATGCTTCAACATCTTTTTAATCCCTGGATAGCTGGTATATTCCTGGCTGCTATTTTAGCTGCTATTATGAGTACTATTGATTCTCAGCTTTTAGTTTCTTCTAGTGCTTTAGCAGAGGATTTTTATAAGGCACTTTTCAGACCAGAGGCTAGTGAAAAGGAGTTATTATGGATTAGTAGAGGCACTGTTGCTTTGATTACCTTGATTGCTCTATTTTTTGCTTTGTCAGGGGGGACTATCCTTGATATAGTTTCGTATGCCTGGGCTGGCTTAGGTGCATCTTTTGGTCCAGCTATATTGTTCTCCTTGTTCTGGAAGAAAACTAGTCGTAATGCTGTTCTTACTGGTATAATTACTGGTGGTGTGGTAGTTATTCTCTGGAATAATCTTTTTGCCTTTACTGGTTTATATGAGATTATACCTGCTTTTATTCTTTCCAGTCTTGCTATTTATTTAATTAGTAATTTTGGTGAGGGGCCAACAGAAGAGGTAGTGAAAGAGTTTGAGACTGCAATGAAGCCACTGGCTAATGAGTAAGATCTTAGTGGAGATTTATAATAAAATATAAGAATAAAATAAAACTAATGAAAAGAGAGTAGAAATTTTGCTCTCTTTTTTTTATTTCTTCATATTTCCTTCATAATCTTCTTTTATAATAAAGTTAACTTAATAAAGGAGGTGTGAAGTATGGGGAAAAAAGCAGTATTATTTCTTTTAACGATTTCACTTATAACAGGAGCTTTTGCTTTAGTTGCTAGTGCTTCAGATGCTGTTCCAGTTAATAATGCTGAGGTGAATGCTAGAACTGAAGTAGGTCCAGGAGTAAATTGTGACATATGTGACGGCGAACCTATTCAAGAACAGAAGCGTGTACAAGAAAGACGCAGCTTACAAAATGGAGAGAATGGTGAATATAGAATGCAAGAAAAGCGTGCTCAACGCTTTAATTTTCAAAGAAAATAGTTAGTGATATTAAGGATAGGTTTTTACCTATCCTTAATAGTATTTATCAGGAAAAAGTGTTTGTTTGAGACTGATAGCGAATTTTTAACTTATTCTATTTATGGTATGACTGCGAAAAGGTTATCTTTCGCTGCAAGACAAATTTTTTGAATCATCTAAGGTTCGTATCCGTCCAAAATAAGGCTCCCTAATCTATGGGACGTCCTGACCCGAGATAATCAAATTGGTCTTCGACCATATTTTGGACTCCTACTCACCAAGATTCTTAAGAAAAAATTTCTTATTTACTCAATATAAGCTTTTCGCAGTAGAATCATTTATATAATGATGTAAATAATTGTATGTTTTTCATAGGGGGTACAGTATGTTTATTACTAAGCGAATTAAAGGAATTATTTTATTTATATTTAGCTCAATTATTATTTTTAATTTAAGTTTTATAAGTCAAGCAAGTAATGAACTAATTATCTTAGGATATCATCATATTGTGGAAGATGAAACTAATAATTCTACTGAAATACTAAGGGAGGATTTTTTAGGTCAAATGAAGTATCTTTATGACAATGATTATAAGACCTTGTTTTTAGATGAAGTTCTTAAATATTATTTTAAAGGAAACTTTCCTGAAAAGTCAGTTTTAATTACATTTGATGATGGCTATAGATCTTTTTTGACTAAAGCATATCCAATTTTAAAAGAATATAATTTGAAAGCTACTGTTTTTCCTATTGTTGCATATCGTTCAGAAGATATGGCAAGGCGTCAACTTTGGAGTGAACATTTGTCTTTTCATGATATGAGGTTTATACTGGCAGATACGGATTTAATAGAGATTGGATCACATAGTTTCAACCTTCATTATTATACAGAGTGCGGATATCCTGCTATTAAACAGAGGGAAGATGAGAGCTTTGAAGATTATTATATTAGAATTGAAAGAGATTTGCGCTTAAGTAAGGATCTGCTTTTAACTCAGCTAGATAGGGAAATTAGGTCATTATCATGGCCATATGGAATTAGTACTATTGTGGCTGAAGATATTGCAAAAGACCTAGGTTTTGATTTGATTTTTACTACAGAAAGGGCTAGGTTTTCAACTAATATGTCATTACATGAAATTACTAGAATTTTTGTAGAAAAAGGTGATCTGGATTATTTTATCTCACTTTTGAAATAATAAGATTTTTGTTATAATAGTGATGTGGAGGTGTATATAATGGGCAAGCCTGTTTTTAAAATATTAATAGCTGAAGATGAAAGTAGAATGCGAAAAGTACTTAGAGAATATTTAAAGAAGGCTTCTTTTGAAGTTATTGAAGCAGAAGATGGAAAAACTGCTATAGAAAAGGTGAATAATGAGAATCCAGATATGCTTATACTGGATTTGATGTTACCTGGGCTTAGTGGGGAAGAGGTTTGTCAGCGATTAAGAATAAGCTCCGATATTCCTATTTTGATCTTAACAGCAAAGGGAAGAGATGATGAAAGAATTAATGGCTTTGCTATTGGAGCTGATGATTATCTTGTAAAGCCCTTTAATCCTAGAGAGTTAGTAGCCAGGGTGAAGGCTATATTGAGGCGTAGTGATTATGATGGGATAAAAGCAGAAAAGATTGTCCTTGATCAAGGGAAAATTGTGGTTTATCCTGACTCAATGATAGTAGAACTAGAGGGTGAAGATGCTACTTTAACAGCAACAGAGTTTAGCATCTTGGATGTGTTCTTACGTCATCCAGGACAGGTTTTAAGTAGAGATCAATTAGCAGATTATTCATTAGGTCTTGAATTTCAGGGATTTGATAGAACCATAGATACTCATGTTAAAAATATTAGACGTAAGTTAAATTTAAGAAAAGATGAATATATTAAAACGATTTATGGCAAGGGCTATAAATTTATAGGTGATCAGAATGAGTAGAATTGGGATGAAAATTTTTTTAGTGGTATTATTGATGTCAATAGCGGGGCTTTTGATTACTGTCTTTTTTATTAATTATGGTGTTGGTGTTTATTTTTCTCAGTATCTTAGGGAAGAATTAGATATTCGAATTGATCAATTAGCTGATAGATTAGAAGAGAATGTACAAGATAATCAGATAGAACGAATCCCTATGTTGATTGATGAGTTTGCTAGAAATCAGAGAATGGTATTATATATGGAGACTATTGATGGTGAAGTCCTCTTTTCTAATATTGATCATCGTGGTTATGGCAGGAGACAGGATCAGATGATGCATATATCTGATTTGCAGCCAGGAGTAAAAGGTATTGATATGCTGACTATTAAGGATGAAGATGGTAATGATTTTGCCTATTTATTTTGGGAGTTAGCAGGTCAACATCGGCATGCTACAGAACAAAGTAGTCTTTTTTTGTCTAATGTAAATAGAACTCTTTTAATTGTGACCCTATTTATGGTTTTATTAGCTAGTTTTATTAGTTTATTTCTTTCAAGATATATAACTCTTCCGTTAATTAAAATGAATAACTTAGCTACAAAAGTAGCTGAAGGGGATTACAAACAGAAAGTTGAGATAAGAAAAGGAGATGAGTTTGCAGAATTAGGGGATTCATTAAATAAGATGACAGCAAGATTGGATTATTTAAATAGACTTAGGGAAGAGTCTGTTGGGGATTTAGCTCATGAATTAAGAACACCTTTAGCGATTGTTTCTAATTATTTAATGGCGATTAGAGATGGTGTGTTGAAAAATGATGAGAGTACTTTTCAGGAAATGGAACTTGAGTTAGCTCGTTTGCAAAGATTGGTAAATAGACTTGAAGATCTGGCTGAAATAGATAAGAAAATTTTGAATTTAGATAAAGAAAAAATAGATTTAAAGGAATTATTAGATAGTCTAGTATGTTTTTATAGTCAAGAAGCTGAACGTAAAAATATTGATTTTAGTACTTGTTTTATTGAAAAGGATGTTTTTATAGAAGGTGATTATGATAGTTTGAAAACAATTTTTATGAATTTATTATCCAATGCTTTTAAGTACACATCTTCTGATGGAAAAGTTTCTCTAGAATTATATTTGCAAAATAATAAAAAGCTTTGTAATAGTGATAGGATAGGCATTAGGGAAAATTGTATCCTTGACCTTGATAATATTGAGGATGATGGTGATAAAGTTATTGTAAAAATAATTGATACAGGAATCGGTATTTCAAAAAATGAATTACCCTATATCTTTTCTCGTTTTTACCGTACAGATAAATCTCGTTCTAGTCAAACTGGTGGAACTGGACTGGGTCTAACGATTGTTAAAAAGTTGCTTAAGGCTCATGGTGGTAAGATATATGTGGATAGTAAAGAGACTGTTAATGAAGGGAGTACAGTTTTTACACTTGTTTTCGATTCTTTAAGTTCGTAATATATAGAAAAAGCTGCTAAACATTAGTGAAATAAAAACTCTTTGTCTTTTCTGTTTAAAATGGTATAATAGAACTATCAATCCTAACATATAATTTATAAAAACCAATGGAGGCAGATATGATGAATGAAAGAAAAAGAATTAGTAACTTTGATAAATTGAAATTTGTACTTATACTTATCTTATGTTTTACAGTATTATTACCAGGTATTACTATGGCTGAAAGTGATATTCAGGAGGTTCCAGATCTTAATATTAGTTCTCCTTCTACAGTAGCAGCCTTACCTTTATTCTGGGCTTTGGAAAATAATATGCTTGATTTCGATGCCAATGTTCGAGTAATGATATCTCCTGATCATCAACGAGCTGTATCCTTACTAGCACAGGAAGAATTAGATATGATAATTACTGGTGTGAATGTTGGGGCCAGGGCTTTTAATAGAGGAATTGATATTAGATTAGTTAATACTAATATTTGGGGTATTAATTATTTACTTACATATGGCTTTGAATTGAATACTTGGGATGATTTAAAAGGCAAAACTTTGAGTTTACCTTTGCAGGGAGGACCTTTAGATTTTATTGCTCGTTATTTAATGATAAATAATGGTCTTAGTCCTGATGAAGTTAATTTTGTATATAGACCGTTACAAAATGGTTCAAGGATGTTTCAATTGGGTAATCTTGATTCTATAATTTTACCAGAACCGATATTGACTATTACTTCAAATAATACAGAGGGTGCTCATATGGCAATGGATATACAGGAGGAGTGGGGCAAAATAAATGATGGTGACCAGCGAATTCCATATGTAGGGCTTTTTGTTAGAGGGGCTTATTCAAGAAGAAATACAGAACTTGTAGAAAACATTAATTATTATTATAAACAGGGTGTAGAGTGGGTTAATAATAACCCGGAAGAGGCGGCAAAAATGGCAGAGAAGTATTTTGATATGCCGGCGCCAATTATTCAGCAAAGTTTAGATAGGACTGATTTAAATATATATCCTAGAGATGAAACTTTTACTTTAATTAATTTGTTTTTTAACAAAATTTTGGAGATGTACCCTGAAATGATAGGTGGTAGCTTACCAAATGAGTTATTTTACTTCTAAAAAACAAAGTTTAGTAATAAGCACTACGGCTTTAATAGTAGTGCTTATTTTTTGGAATATCCTATCTAGAAGATTTCACCCTTTTATTTTACCATCTCCTTTTGAAACTTATCTAGCAATTATAGATCTATGGAGGTCAGGGGAGTTGCAGAGGAATATCCTGATTACTTTTAGAAGGACAGTAATTTCTTATTTTTTTGCTGTCGTATCTGCTCTTATTTTTGCTTTACTTTTAAAAAAGAATGGCTTTATGAGAGATTTTTTTAGACCATTAATTACTGTAATTCAAATCACACCACCTATAGTATTGTTGGCTTTTGCTTTAATTTGGTTTGGTGTTGCTGATGATTTGACTCCTATGTTTTTGATTTTTTTAGTGTCTTTTCCTATTATTTTTATTAATGTGTTTGCAGGTATTGATGGTATTGATATGAATTTACTTGAGATGGCTAAGGTTTATTGTTGTTCAAGAAAGAAGATTTTTTTTAATATATATTTGCCTAGTCTTTTACCTCATTTGTTTTCAGCAATAAGCATTGGACTAGCCTTTGCCTGGAAATCTACTATTTTTGCAGAATTTATAGCTAGTTCCAGTGGAGTTGGTTTTGCTTTAAGTATGGCAAATAGTAATTTGCAAACAGAAAAGCTTTTTGCCTGGGCTATTATTTTAATAATTTTTATGATGTTTTTTGAGTACGGTCTTTTAAATCCTATCAGAGTTTATTTAACAAGGTGGAGTGGAAATGAGTAATTTTAATCATGATTTATTAGAAATAAATGATTTATATAAGTCATTTCAAGATGGCTCTTCTATAATAAAAGTTTTGGATGGAGTTTCTCTTTCTCTAAAAAAAGGGGAAATTCTTGCTTTAGTAGGTCCGTCAGCTTGTGGTAAATCTACATTATTGAACATAATTGCTGGTTTATTGAGAGAAGATAAAGGTGATTTAGAAAGGTTAGATAGAAGTAGACTTGCATATATATTTCAGGAACCAAGGTTATTACCCTGGATGAGTCTTGAGGATAATATATCTTTTGTTCAAAAGAATTTTATGACTAGGGAAGAAGCTTTGCCAATTAGGAATAGCTTGCTGGCTGATGTTGATTTATTGGATTTTAAAGATTTATATCCAGGACAATTAAGTGGTGGGATGAAGCAACGTTTGGAATTTGTTCGTGCCTTGTCAATAAAGCCAGATTTGTTATTAATGGATGAAGCTTTTAAATCTTTAGATCTTGCTCTTAAGTTTCAATTGCGTAATTTATTACTTAAAGAGTTTGCTAAGCATAAGTTTGGGATATTGCTAGTTACTCATGATCCAGAGGAAGCAGTTTTATTGGCTGATAAAATTATTATTCTTAATCAAAGGCCATCAAGAGTTAGCAGAGTCTTTAATATAGATATAAAAAGAGAAGAACGTCTTCTTAAGGACCCACAAATTTATAATCTCTTACAAGATATTATTGAAGAAATTATAAGTGATTAAAATAAAATTAATTCCAAAGCACACATAGAATAATTTAACTTCCAGGATAAACATTTCCTAGTAGAAGAAAAAAAGTATTTTTTGTATAAAAAAGTATTTCTTTTTTCCCGAAAAAATGATATAATAGAAGTATCTTCTAAAAAATTATAAATGGGGGTTGGTACTTATGGAAGATATTAGAGTGAAAAAGAGGTGCTTAGATAAAATTTTTATAGTATTCACTATTTTTCTAATCTTCACATTTACTTCATTTTTTATTGTAGCAGAGGAAATAGATAAAACAGAGTCGATTGATATAGCAGAAGAATTAGATATAGACAAAGAATATGGTGATATTGAAGAATTAGATGATACTGAAGAAAGTATTACGAGTATAAGTATTCACGCTCCATCTTCAGTAGCTGTATTACCATTATTATGGATGTATGAAAATGATGTATTGGATATCGATATTGACCTGAGAATATCTGAGAACCACGAATTCTTAATGGCCTTAATTGCCAATGAAATGACAGATTTGATCTTTACAGAAGTTAATAGAGGGGCTAGGGCTTTTAATCGTGGAGTTGATATTAAATTACTTAACACTAATATATGGGGCAATACTTATTTGCTTACATATGGTTCAAAACTTGAGTCTTGGGAAGATTTAAAAGGGAAAAAATTAAGCTTGCCACTTGAAGGTGGATATTTTGATTTTCTTACTCGCTTCTTATTGGCTAAAAATGGGGTAGATGCTGAAGATGTGAATATTTATTATAGGTCTTTCCAGTATGCCGTTGATATTTTTGCATTGGGAAATCTTGATACAATAGTTTTACCAGAGTCTATGTCAACAATAGTGTTGAGTAAGGTCCCAAGGACACATATATCGTTTGATATGCAAGAAGAATGGGGTAAAGTACATGATGGAGAGGATCGCATCCCATATTTAGGTCTCTTTGCTAGAGGAGCTTTTGCTAGAGAAAATAGTGAGCTTCTTGAAGAATTTAATTATTATTATAAGCAAGGTGTAGACTGGGTGAATGAAAACCCAGATGAAGCTGCAAAAATGGCCAATAGAAATCTTAATATGTCTAGAAATATAATTAGAGATAGCCTTGATAGAGTCAATCTTAATATATATCCAGAAGATGAGTCTTATGACGTAATTAATTTATTTTTTGATGAGGTAATGGAAATCTATCCTCACATGATAGAAAATGAAATTCCAGATGACTCTTTTTACTTTTAAGTTCTTTAGATTTGATTTTTATAATTGTCTCCCTTATTATATAAAATGCTAAAAGCTGGCTTATGCCAGCTTTTTAGCATTTACATGTAAAAAAAATGACTAAGCTCAGTAGTACTTTTTCAGTAAATCATGGAATATGAGCTCTTTTCCTTGAAATTTTCTTTGTACTAAGATAAAATATATATACTAATGTGCATTAATAAACTTGTTAAAAATTACTATGTTTTATATTTATTAAGTACAATAATTAGGAAATAATAATTTAATAAATAATCAGTAATAAATTTGAGAATAGTTATTCTAATTCTTGTCCAGTTTTCA
Source organism: Halanaerobiaceae bacterium ANBcell28 (assembly GCA_037623315.1). Lineage (GTDB taxonomy): Bacteria > Bacillota > Halanaerobiia > Halanaerobiales > DTU029 > JBBJJH01. Next base: position 8,356 of record JBBJJH010000022.1, on the reverse strand, counting down.
TATAATAAAATCAGGAGGTGTTTTTGTGAAAAAAGTATCTTTAATAGTAGTTTTGTTTGGACTTATAGCCTTATATGTTTTTTCTGCATCTTTTTTAATTGATAATTCTTCAGATGATAGTGGAACTTTATCTGCTGAAGTAAGTAAAAGCAATTATAATATAATTAATAATAATGATAGAGAAGGAGTACAGATTTTAAATTCTGAGGATGAAGAAAGTAAGGGCCTGGATATTGTAGAAATAGAATTGGATATTGATATCGTGAATAGTGGTCATATAGAAGAAGATATAACTATGGATAATGATCGTCAATATACTTTGGGACAGGACTCTGACTTAAGCTTGAGTTCTGAGTATAACATAGTAAGTGAAAATGAATCGGAAAATTATTCTAGAGAATTTATAGGCCCGATAGTGGAAAGTGAAATGGAGACAGTCTTAGTTACAAGTACAAATAATAGAGATAATAATATAGAAGTAAGTAATAGAGTGAAAGAAAGCAGAAGTCCAAGATCGCTAGTAGAGCAGATAAAAGCTCACAAGGTTCAGAGGGGAGATAATTTATGGGATATAGCTCGTAAATATAATATTGATATAGATACACTTATTGGTGCAAATGATATTACTAATATGAACACGATTCGTATTGGAGATGAGTTGCGAATATTACCGATAAAAGGTATCTTATATACTGTTAATCCTGGTGAGAGTCTCTGGACTATTTCTCGAAAATTTAATATACCAAGTAATAAAATTGTTGAGGCTAACGCTTTATCTAATCCAGATTTGGTTAAGCCTGGAGTATCATTAATTTTACCTGGAGCTAAGCCTGAATTTGGTTATCAAGATAGATTAGCTGATACTTTTATGAGACCAGTAGAAGGAGGAAGGATTTCTTCTCCATTTGGTCCTCGTTGGGGTAGAATGCATAGTGGTATAGATTATGCTATTCCTACTGGAACCCAAGTAAGGGCATCTAGAGCTGGTACCGTTATTTATAGTGCTTGGGCAACAGGTTATGGGGAAACCATAGTAATTGAACATCAAAAGGGTGTTAGAACTTTATATGCTCATAATTCAAGATTATTAGTACGTGGTGGTCAAGAGGTAGAAAGGGGTCAAGTGATAGCTCTTTCTGGTAATACTGGTAATTCTACAGGACCTCATTTGCATTTTGAAATTCAAATCAATGGAAAAGCAGTGGATCCGATGAACTACTTGCCGTAATGGATAATATAGGAAAGAGAATATTTGTGATTATCGTACAGTATGAATAAAATAATAAATAAGAAAAGAATTGATTATAAAAAGATGCCTTGACAAGGCATCTTTTTATTTTAAGAAATAATATGCTTAAAATATAATTTCTTAGCAATAAAAAAAGGGTTTTTAAAAAAAAGAGAGAAATAATAAAATTATATGTTGGAAATTGTCGAAAATTATACATACAAAATATGGAGTAGTATAAATCTAGGAGGTTAATATGAGGAAATTATTTAAATTTAAAAGTATTAAAAGTAAAATGATCCTGGCTTTTGCAAGTTTTATCTTTATAATTATTGCTGGAGCGTCTTTTTTCTTTTTTAATCAAGCCAGGGGTGTTTTACAGGATGCGCTATTTTCTACTGCAGAGACTGCAGCAAATCTTAGTGCAAGGGCAGTAAATGTCTGGATAGAACAGGAGAAGGTTGAACTAGACATTATGGCTAAGTCAAGTGATGTACAGTCAATGGATTGGACTCAGCAAGAAGAATATCTTAGAAAGATTGCTGAGTCTAGTGATGAAATTAACGCTATATTTGTTGCAGATAGAAATGGAAATGCAAGAGTTACACATGGTAATGATAGCAATATAAGGGATAGAGATTATTTTCAGGAAGTTATTAATACTGCTAGACCGACTGTTTCAGATGTAATTGTAAGTAGGGCTAATAATCAACATATTGTTGTAATTGCCCATCCTATAATTAATAATAATAGAACTGTGGGAGTTATAGGGAGTCTTGTAGACTTAGCCTACTTACAAGGACTTGTGAGTGAAATGAATATAAATGGCTATGGACATGGTTGGATTGTGGATCAAAACATGATAACAGTTGCTCATCCTGATGAAGATCTAATTGGTAGTGCTTATCATTTTGATGAAGATGATCAAGAATTTCAGCTAATATTAAATGATATGATTAGTGCTAATAGTGACGTTGCTTTTTATGATAGAAACGGAATAAGAAGCGGTATTGCTTATGCACCAATAGAGAGCGCTAATTGGTCAATAGCCTTAAGTGCTGAATTAGGAGATATTCTGGAAGGTATTAATATAATGCAAAGAATGACTTTTATTATTGGTCTAATTGCTATTGTGCTTGCTATAGTATTTACATATCTAGTTTCAAGGATAATTAGTAAGCCTATTATTAAGCTAAGTGAGATATCTGAGAAAATAGCTGCAGGGGATCTATCTGTTAATAGTGAAGAACTTGACGATTATATTAGTAAGGATGAAATTGGTTTATTGGCAAGCTCAAGTAAAAAAATGCATAATAATTTAAAATCAATGATTACACAACTTATGGTGACTGCTGAAAATGTATCTGCTACTAGTGAGGAGTTACATGCTTCAGGAGAGCAGGTAGGAGAAGTAGCTGAACAGGTTAGTAGTTCTATTGAAAATGTAGCTGCTGGTGCTGAGGAACAATCAGCTCAAGTAGAAGAAAGTGTGAATGTTATTAATGATTTAATAAAGAGAATCTCTAATGTAGAAAAAAGCTCTGTAGAAATGAATAAATTTGCAGATAGTGTAATTGAGAGAATTGATAGAAGTGGTGACATTGTAGATGATTCTATTAATAAGGTCAAGGTAGTAAAGAAAGATACTAGTGAAGTTGCTGGATTTATTAATCAACTAGGAAAAGCTTCGGAAGAGATAGGAAATATTGTAGAAATTATAAATAATATAGCTTCTCAAACTAATTTATTGGCTTTAAATGCTGCTATTGAGGCTGCACGTGCAGGTGAAGCTGGGAGTGGTTTTAGTGTAGTTGCTGAAGAGATACGTGTTTTAGCTGAAGATTCGGCTAAGGCTACAGATAAGATTGCAGACTTAATTAATCAAATTCAAAGTAATGTTAGGATTGTTAATGGGAAAATGATTACTAATATTGATGATGTTGATCAAAGTGTTAGTAATATTGAGAATATGGGGATGGAGTTTATTCAAGTAAGAGCAGTAACCTATAAATTGAAAAAAATTATTGATAATGTATCTAATAATGCACAAGAGATGGCTGAAAACAGCAATATGGTTGAAAGTGCTATTAGTAGTATTGCATCTGTAAGTGAAGATTTTGCAGGTAATGCCCAGGAAGTGGCAGCTTCAAGTGAGGAACAGGTGGCTGCTACTGAAGAAATTGTATCTTCTTCAGGACATCTTGCTGATCTTGCACAAAAATTAAATGAAACTGTTCATAAGTTTAAATTGAATAATAGTCAAATACAAGAGGATATAGAAGATAAAGTGAAAAAGAATTAGTTCTAGGAAAATTATATTATAAAACCTATTATGATAAGAGAATTTTTATTATAATAGGTTTTATCTTTTTGGAAAAATGCTTGGATAGAATGTCGAAAAAGCTTGACAAATATACTTGGGTAAATTATACTATACTTGTATAGACAAGTTGACGTCCGCAAAATACTGTAGGCTTATATAAGGCTACTGAATTTTAAAGTTTTCTTTTATCAAAATTGTCATCTTTAAAGATGATAAAAAATTTATCCCTTTTACTTGTCTATACAAGCGGAAGATATATAATATTTAGGAGGAATTTAATAAAATGACTATATTGGGTATGGATATTACTCTAATTTTTTTAATCATGATACTTGGCTTTAATACAGGTGTAGTAAGTGCTTTTTTTGGTGTTAGTGGATCATTTTTAGTGACACCATCGCTAAATATTTTAGGGTTTCCTATGGTACAAGCAGGTGCAACTTCTATAGCTTTTTGTACACTTTCATCAACAGTAGCAGGTTTTAAGCATTATATGAAAAATAATCTTATGATTAAAGTTGGTATAATTATTGCTATTATTTCAAGTATAGGTGTTAGAATTTCTCAACCATTATTAGTTTATATGGATAGTTTAAATCTAGCAGATGCTTTTATAAGGAATATATACATTGTTATGTTGGTTTTATTGGGTATAGCTCCTTTACTTAAAAATAGAAATAGAGAGCATAGTAATGATAGTAGTAAAAAATCAAATATATTTCTTAAATATATACAAAGGAGTTCTAATATTGATTTAGCTAAGGGGATTACTTATATTAGTTTGATTAATATGTTGATAATTGGATTACTTGGGGGTTTTATTAAAGTAATTATGGGTGTTGGTGGAGGTTTTTTCTTTGTTCCCATGTTTGCTTTGTTATTAAATATGAAAACCCATCATGCTGTAGGTACAAGTTTGTTAGTTATAATTTTATCAAATTTATATGCTGTCTATTTGCATTATTTAAGTGCTAATATTCTTTTGGCTCCGATAGTATTTTTAGCTTTGATGGCATATCTGGGAATTAAAATAGGCGCTACTGCTATAAGTAATATTGAGGAACATCAGTTGCGGATATTTTATGCCTCCTTTTTAATAGCTACAGCATTTGGTGTTCTTATAATGCAGTTAGGTTTTGAAACTATAGCACTTCTTTATAATTTTTCTTCTATTACCCTAGTTACTACAATTATAGTTATTAAATATTATTTCGGAATAAATCTTATATTTAATAGTTTTTTCAAGAAATTATTTATTCCTTATATAAAGAATAATAAGACTCTTAGGTTCTACTATAATAAACTAAAATAGTATGAGTAAAGAAAAAAGTTAAAAGATGAGAAAATAAGAAGAGGCCCTAGCTAGGGAGCTTCTTTTTTTTATGCCAGGAAATTGTTTGCTTTTACAGAAACGGGAAAATTATCTCTGTTTATATGCTTAATTTGGGCTCATAATGACATTTCTACAGAGAAATTAAAGTGATCTCCTCTAATTAAACTTTCTCTTATTTCAACTAGTTCTTCATTAGTATCATAAGTATAGCGCAGCGTTTGAAATAAAGGTGTACTGTTTTTTATTTCAAGTAGTTTTTTGCTTTTATCAGAAGCTAATGTTGTTTTTAGATATTCTTTGGCTTTAATAATAATAATATCATTATTTTCCAGTAAAGTGTAGAGTGAATGTTGTTTTAAATCTTCTTTTTGAAACGATGGCAGATTTTTAACTGGTATATATGAAGTTTCTAAAATAATTGGTATCTGATCCATAAATCGCAGTCTATTAATTTCCCAGAGTTGGTCATTGATAATCTGATTTTCATCTTTTAAACTATCAATCTTTTTATATGATAAGATTTGTGTAGAAGGGTTATGTATTTTGTCAGCTATATTTTTACCAAAACTATAAAATTGGAGAAGGCTTTGTTCCCAATGAAGCAAACGCACTTTATAACCTTTTCCCTGGTAGCTTTCTATAGTTCCTTTGTTTTTTAATATACTTAAGGCTTTTCTAACAGTTGTCCTTGTAACATTATATTTATTTGCTAATTTATTTTCTGATGGCAAATAAGATCCGGGGAGATAAGTGCCATCATGAATTTCTTTAATTATGTCATTGGCAATTTGCTTATAACTTGATAGTGGATTTTTAGTCATGTTTTCACCTCGCATATATAAAGATATAAATTTGAATATTATTTAGATAAGGGTCTTTCATAATACTCTTTCTGGTTTTCTGTTTAATTTTTCTACTGCTAATTTACCAACGATAAGACTTTTACAGTTTGTTAAAACATGGTTTTTATCTTGTTAGCAGGGTATGATAGCTTTAGCATTGAAATCACTAATTTACTTTCTGTTTGCAATTTCATCAATTCATCAAAGGATATTACAAAAAGAGGGGTGAAGTCTTTTTTATACCCTCAAAAATACTTGTATATCAAGGACAGTTTTTATGAAATTTTGATTAGATATATTAACGATATAAACTAAATAGAAACTTGTCAAGAGAGAGGAAATTATATGGGGTAAAATTATTAGTCTATACGTAATTGTTAATTTAATTATATTACTTTTTCAATAATATTTAAAGTGAAAAAGCGTGATTTATCAATGTTTATAAATCTTTTCGCAGATAATTATATATAAGTTATCATTAAATGATAGTCTTTGTCCACATTTTACCACATGATGTTTTACTTTTTACAGAATAATTGGATCTAATTCAGTACTGTTTAAAAGTTCTGTATCGCCTGACATCACCTGCTTATAAGTGAAATTAAAGATTTCCTTACTTATTGATTCAAGCTTAAGGATTTTTTGTAAATCGTTATCATTTTTCACGTCAGTACTTAGTTCAGTTAAGCTAGTTTTAGAAAAAAACGGTCCAAATATTAAAAGCGTAATCAGTTTTTTTGTTATGAGTTTTTTGACATATTTATCTAATAATAATAATATTTCTGTCACTTTTCAAAATTTATTGGTGCCAGATATTGATAAAATGTAATTTTTGTGATATCTTTGTCCATAGGAATTCCCCTTATTTTTTAGGTATTTGGACAAAGACTATCCTAATCCTAATTATAAGGAGTTTTTTCTATATTTTCAATGATTTTTATGGAATATTAAGCTTGACTTTTTTAAAATTTATTATGTAAATCTAGTGATAAGTTATAGAGAAAGAATTAATAGGAGACAATCCGTTTACTTGGCCAAATTGTGGAGAAGAAACGATCTTATGGGAGATCTGGGTGCCTGAATATGGGATAATATATAATGAATTAGAAGAGATAAGGAGCGGGAAATATGACCCAATTGAAATCAAGGAAAAATTAAAACAAGGATTTAATGGAAGAAATGGATCTAACTTATGGAGGGAATACAACATACTACAATTTTCGTTGTAAGTTTGTGGCAAAGAACTTAGATGTGTGAATATAGTGGTAAAGTTCCGGAAACTAGTGGAGGATTAATTTAAGAACCTAAACCAAGTTTTTGCACCTGTACTTCGATGGTATAAATTGCAGCTTAACAGTTGACAATTAAATTCCTAGATGTTATATTACAGGCAAGGTAAATTTATTTAATGACTTAGGACTTTGAAGCGGTTCAATTTTTTTTAGATTGTGTTGACAAATTAATTATTAAGTATTATAATTATTATAAAGTATCATTTTTTAAAATACATATTGAAACGGTTCAAAAAAAGAGAGGTTAGAATTATGGCAGTGACAATTAAAGATGTTGCAGAAAGAGCAGGTGTTTCTGTAGGCACAGTTTCTATGGCTTTAAATAATAATGAGAAAGTCAATCATGAAACTTCGAAAAAAATACATGAGATAGCCAGTGAATTAAACTACATACCTAACACTGTAGCAAAAGCGTTAACAAAAAAGAAAACAGGAGTAGTAGCTCTAGTAATCCCCACAGTTGATAATCATTTTTATTCAGAAATGATTCAAGCTATAAAAAACGTGCTAAAAAAATGTGATTACAATCTTATATTATGTACTATGAATTGGAATACTGAAGAGGAAATTAGATATTTAAATATGTTTAAAAGTGGTGTAGTAGATGGTGTAATATTTGCTTGTTATAATGGTAATAATGAGAATATTATAGAGTTTGCTAAGAATTATAAACCAGTTGTATATATTGATAAGGCAATTGATAATAATAACCTTATCCCTCACGTTAAAGCCGACTTAAAAAAAGCGGCTTATAAAGCTACTAATTACTTAATTGAACTAGGACATACAGATGTCGGTTACATTCTTCATGAAGAGGAGAGAATACAGGGCTTTAAAGAGGCTATGGAAGATAATGGGTGTGCAATGAACGAGGAATTTCTTTATTCTAACAGAAATATGTTTTTTGATAGAGTAAAAAATAACAAGAAATTACCTTCTGCTATAGTTTGTTTTAATGATTATGTAGCTTTTCGAGTGATGTTATTCTTGTCTCGAGCAGGTTTGAAAGTGCCTGAGGATATATCAATTTGTGGAATAGATAATGTTTCTATGGCAAAAATGTATGATCCGCCTTTAACTACTGTTGATGTACCTATTGATAAAATTGCGTTAAGGGGTGTTAAATTATTAATAGAACTAATTAACGGGGAGAAGCTGAAGGCTGAGGATTACTTAATTGAGTACAATCCTGATTTAATTATCAGGGAATCAAGCTGTGAGTTTAGATCGAGTTAAAAATATAAATCTTTATATATACTGTAGGATTTAAAAAAATAATTTAAATGATTGTAACACAAAAAGCATAAATTTTTTACCAAATATTTAAATAAAACGAAC
>JBBJJH010000021.1:54913-62343 GCA_037623315.1 Halanaerobiaceae bacterium ANBcell28 | reverse complement strand
ATTAACAGTCTAGGTGCATTTTGCATAACGTCCCGCAGGTTTACGAAGTCCATCAACCCTTAGATAGCTCCTATCTTGGGTTGATGGATTTGGGTGCAGCGTAGCGGAACCGTAAACCTTGCTGTTATATGAAGTGCGGTCACCTTTATTAAAAATTATACGGAAAATACGGAAAACGTATACTTATATTGACATATAGTTGTTTATGTAGTATAATACAAACATATTCGGAAAGGAGGTGCTTTAAATGAGTAACAAAGATATTTTTTACAGTAATGATAATGAACAAGAATTTTTTACAACAAAACAAATTGCCCAAATACTTGATATGACACCAAGAACAATTAGAAATTTTATAAAGTCAAACAAATTGAATGCAGCTAAATTTGGGGGTGAATGGAGAATAAGAAAAAAAGATTTAATGAATTTTATGGATGACCAATTTCAAAATCAATATTCTGAAGGGAGGTACAAAAAAATGAATTCAGAAGTAAAAGACTTTCTAGATGGTCGACATATGGAAATTGAAGGCCCTCTTCAAATTTGTACTATTATAGATATATATGATGAAAATAAAGACAATGCAGTTAAAACACGAAATAAAATATGGAATATACTTAATAATAAATCAAGAGAATATAATGATTTTAATTTCAAAGGCGATTGGGACTATGTCAATAGTGAAAATAAAGGACGTTTTGTTTTCTGGACTGATAGTCCCGATTTAATTAGAAACCTCATAAAACCATTATCCAATAAACAAGCTAATTAAATTATTTAAGCCCTGAGGAAATTTTGTGATTTCTTTAGGGTCTTTTCTTTTATTATAATTAGCATTTCATATAACGTCCCGCAGGTTTACGAAGTTTCTGAGTTTTAGGGCGACTGCCCTTAACGAAGAAATTTGGGTGCAGCGTAGCGGAACCGTAAACCTTGCTGTTAGCTGAAGTAGCGAGGATTTGCTAAGTAACATTAAATTATCTATTACCTGTGATCCCATAATCATTCAAATTCTTGACTTGTCCGAATTTACAAACTGACCTCTTTGAAAAATAAAACCATCTATACTTAATTTAAGGTTTTACCACTTCTCCCTTAAACTATTTTTTCAAAGTAAGAACTTCTAAAACCACTCCAAGCGATGAATCCATATGTACTTTCTTTTTTAGAACTTAAATCAGTTTTAAAAGTTCTTAACAGGTTTTATCTTAAATTCGGCAAGTCTTTCTAATGATAAACTAAGCTAAAGTATTTTAATGTTTTTCAATAATTAACTTTTTCTACCCTGAAATTTATCATTAGATTATAAATCAAGGAATCAACATTTTCGACGTCAGCGCTACAAAATCAAAATCCCTACTAACTGATAAAATTACACTTGTAAAATTAAGTCCTGCAAATTAATAAATAATACCTTAATTTTACAATATCTAATGCTATTATGCAAATAATTACAATACTAAAAATAAACCTGTAATTTTGATTTTGTTTTCATCTTTTACCTTGAAATGTTGATTCTATCCTTTAGTAATTTGAATTATTATTATAAGCTAGATACCGATTAATATAACTACTAGCTGTGTCTCCTCGCTATTTCAGATAACGTCCCGCAGGTTTACGAAGTTGATGAACCTTAGCGCGACCGCGCTTGGTGAATCAATTTGGGCGAAACGATAGTGGAGCCGTAAACCTTGCCGTTATATGATGTACCCTGCTGCCCGCGTAATAAACAAAATTTATTATTTATTCTTTCATAAACTTTTAAAGATATAATACTTCCATTGTAAGTCTGGTTCAAGTATAATTTCTTTTTCTAAACTAAATTTGTTTTTTGAATAATTTTTTAACTCGTCAATTGTATGCATGTAAAAACATCTATCATATTCTTCACCATCAATTGTTGTAAAACTTAATTTTGTATTCTTTCCTGTTCCTTCTTTTACTACAACAAATAAATACCCGTAATCATTTAATATCTTATGAATCATATCAAAAGCTACTGTTAGCTTTTCATTAGGGAGATGAATTAATCCAGCAATCACTGCACAACCATCATATTTTCCTAGATAAGAATAATCATTAAGCATATCTTCAACAACAAATTTAATATCTGGATTTCGTTCTTTTGCTATTAATATACTTTCTTCACTAAAATCAAGACCAGTAACAATTGCACCCATTTTTTTCATCCTCATGCTTTCATATCCCGCACCGCAACATAAATCAAGAACTTTAGGATTCTTGGGTAAATAATTAAAAAATTCCCTTAAATAAGGTAATAAAGAATCATCTTCATACCATTTATTAGCCCAATCCCTTGCTGTAGTATTATAAAATTCTTTAATATTTTTCATTTTTTTCTCCTTTTCCCCTTCAAAAATTATCAATCTGCAGGGTATTTCATATAACGTATCCGTATTTCCGAAGTCCAGCAACCCTTAGATAGCTCATATCTTGGGTTGCTGGATTTGGGTGCAGTGACGTCAGGAACGGAACCGGAAATATTTTGTTAAGTGATGTTGGTCGCGCCCGCTTTTTATAGACCTAGTATTCCATTTCCCCATACTTTACTAAATACATTAATTTTTTTAAATAAAATAATTATTTTAACGTTATATTATCTTATACAGATTAGATAATTTTTATTGGCACATAATAATCCATTTGACTATATCCCATTGCCTTGCTGGCTGATGGTGGTGTTGGAATATTGCCTAATTCCTCACGAGAGGTATCTTCTTCAAAACAGTCTTTTTCTTTAATAAATTTTTTAATTGCACTTTTTGCTTCTGAATTATCCTGCCCATCTATATCTGTTGTAACTGCATATAAGCCTCCAGGGAAATCAACGATATTAAATTCTTCTGGTACTTCCATTCCTTCACTATACATATAGTACCATACAAATCCTCCTCGCTCACTATCATACCATAAAAAATCTCTTGGAAACATTGTTTTAGGTAAAGCACTAAACCATTCATCGAATCGTTCAAGTTTTCCATCACCAAACATACCACATTGAGAAGACACCATTTTACAAGCAAGAATTTCATAAATACGAACACATTCCATTTTAATTCTCCTTTCCAGTTTAAACTTTTTGATACAATTATATTTTAAAAACGGTTCTGGAAAAAAACTAGACCAGCGAGGCAAGACCTGCGACCAATTTCACTTAACGTCCCGCAGGTTTACGAAGTTGATGAGGTTTAGGGCGACTGCCCTTACCGAATCAATTTGGGTGGAACGACGACAGGAGTGGAACCGTAAACCTTGCTGTTATATGATGTAGCGAGGACTTACTAGGTAACATTAAATTAGCTATTACCTAATATCCCATAATCATTCAAATTCTTGACTTGTCCGAATTTCCAAATTAGCCTCTTTGAAAAAATAAAACCATCTATACTTAATTTAAGGTTTTACAACTTCTTCATTTAATTTATTTTTTCAAAGTAAGAACTTCTAAAACCACTCCAAGCAATGAATCATATGTACTTTCTTTTTATAGAACTTAAATAAGTTTTAGAAGTTCTTAACAGGTTTTATCTTAAATTCGGCAAGTCTTTCTAATGATAAACTAAGCCAACGTATTTTAATATTTTAAATTATTTAACTTTCTACTCAACTTTATCATTAGAATATAAATTAAGGAATCAACATTTTTGACGTCCGCGCCGCAAAATCAAAATTCCTACTAATTGATAAATATACACTTATAAAATTAAGTATAGCGGATTAATAAATAATAACTTAATTTTACAATATCTAATCATAATATGCAAATAATTACAAGGTTTAATATAACCCTGTAATTTTGATTTTGTTTTCATCTTTCAACTTGAAATGTTGATTCTATCCTTTAATAATTTGAGTTATTATTTTAGGCTAGACACTAAAAAATATATCAACTAGCTGTGTCTCCTCGCTATTTCATATAACGTTTTCTTTACGACATTCGTAAAAACTCAAAATATAGAAATAATACGACAGGTGTGTCGGTTTATTTTTTATATAAGAAAAATTACGACTTGAGTGTCGGATATATTCCCTATATATATACTACATATCATCCAAAGGACTTTTAATATTTTTAATATCAAACCTACTTACATGTGTATATATTTCAGTGGTTTTAGAACTCTTGTGCCCAAGTAATTCTTGTATATACCTGGTACCATAACCGTTTTCTAATAAATGCGTTGCAAAAGAGTGTCTTAATGTATGTACTGTTACATTTTTCTTAATCCCAGCATTTTTACAGGCTTTTTTAAAGATTCTTTGTACACTCCTTTCTGTCAAATGGTTCTCCTTATTTGCCCCTGGAAAAAGCCAATATTCCGGCATATATATTGATTTATATTTTTCTAATATAACAACTGCCTTATCAGACAACATTGTACAGCGATCTTTTCCCCCTTTAGCCCTCTTTATATAAATCATTTTTCTTTCTTTATCAATATCTTCATTTTTTAATCTAACCACCTCGCTTACCCTTAGACCAGCTGAGTAAGTCATATATAAAATTGCTTTATGCTTAAAATTATCTAATGCATCTATTAACTTTAAAACATCCTTTTTACTTAGTACATCAGGATATTTACTTCTCTTTTTAGGTCTAGGAAGTTCAAATACCAGATTTGTCCTTCCTAAAATATTTTTCATTAAAAATTTTAAAGCACTAATGGTTTGATTAATATATGAATGAGATACTTCTTTCTCCTTTAATAAGTATAATAAATAATTTTCAATATCATTCTTTTCCATTGTGTACAAATTAGGCTTAGCAAAATATAAAAAGCGTCTACACTGGGATATATAAGCCTTGATTGACTTCCTGCTATACCCTTTTAAGATTAGTGCATTATTCATTTTCTCTAAATGATATTTAATCAAAATATATTTAACATATCTATTACGATATAATTTAACGTTTTTCTCTAGATATTTACTAATTCTAATTTCATGAGTTTTAGCAATAGTAAAAATTTTATCAATATTGATTTTTAATAAAGGAACTTTCCAACAACGTTTGTCAGGATTAAAAGAATTCCCTTTAATTTGCCGTATCTCTCCTATAAGTCTTTTATTATATTTAGTCCTGATTAATAAATAATTCAAATTTTTACTCACAGATAAAATCATCTCAACAACCTCCATACGTTTGTTTGGTGACATTTTATCATAATCTCCAATTAATGTAAAGAGGTCCTCAGAATTATATTCTTATAAATTTTTAATTTTGATTTTTCTTATATTCTATTTATATTATTATACACAAAAAAACTTAATCCTGCATTTTTAGCAAAATAATACAAAAATGCAGGAATTTTAGTTTAATTTTACTGCGGACTTACTTCCACAAAAGAGAATAGATTTTAAAAAGGAACAAATATTCGAAGCATAAAGACAATACATATACCTATTATAATTTGCAAAGGCATACCAACTTTCATAAAGTCAAAAAATGAGTATTTACCTGCAGCCATAACCATGGCATTAGGTGGTGTTGCTACAGGGGTTGCAAAGGCCATGCTTGCAGCAAAAGCAACTGCCATTACCATAGGCACCGGACTTACTCCCATCTGTTGAGAGCTTAAAATCGCAACCGGATAAAGCAAGACAGCAGTAGCGGTATTGCTTATAAATTGGCTAAAAAGTGATGATATAGCGTATAAACCAGCCAGTACTGCTAAAGGACCAATGGCACCTAGTCCAGAAATTAATTGATCTGATAAAAACTCAATCCCGCCAGTTTTCTCTAGTGCTGTTGCCATTGGAAGCATGCAAGCTATAAGTACAATAGTACTCCAATCAACAGAACGATAGGCTTGATCTGTTTGGCGGACACAACGGGTTAAAAGCATCAAAAGAGCTGCAATTACAACTGTCATTACAGCAGGCAACCACTCAAAAATCATCATTAGAATCATCCCTATAAGAATACCGCCAGCAATAAGAGACTTATGAGGATCTTGTATAGTAGCCTCTGCTTTTTGTTCATGACTTAATACAACGGTATCACCCTTATCTTCATGTAATAGATTTATATCTTTCCATTCTCCATGGACTAAGAGGGTGTCACCATATAATAATTTCTCATTTTCCTCTGGTCGTCTGGCTTCGCCATACTGATGCTTGATGGCAATAATAGTAAGGTCGTATTTGTCTCGAAAATCAATATCCTTAATTTTTTGATTTATTAACTTAGATTGTGGTGTAAGTATTACTTCAGCTAACTGTGCTTTTTCTAAATATCTTTTTTTATGTGAATTACAATCTACAATATTTATTTTACTGTCTTGTATTAATGTATTTAAAGATTCTTCTTCACAGTAAACAATCAATATATCTCCTGCTTCTACAAGATAATTGGCACCTGGGGTAATATGCTCAGAGATATTTTTAGAAGATAAAAGAAAACGCTTTTTTGTACTTTTCTTAATAGCTTCTAATACTGTCACTCCATATTTAGATCCCCACTGTAAATCTTTTAAGCTTTTTTCAATGGAGCCACTGTCTTCTGCTACTTCAACACAATAAATGTAATCACATATATTATATTGGTCTATTAAGTCCACTTCATCAACTTTTCCTGAACTGTCTGAATTTTTATTGGGTTTATCAAGCATTTTGCGGGCAATAAACCACAGGTATGCAATACCAATCAACAATGAAATACTTCCTATAGCAGTAAAAGAAAAAAAGTGAAGACCCTCATATCCATAATTAATCAAACTTTGACTAGCAATCAAGTTAGGAGCAGTACCTATTAATGTTAAAGTACCACCCATACTGCTTGCAAAAGCCATAGGAATAAGTAGTTTACCTGGAGATATATTCATTTTACTGCAAAGACTTACGATAACAGGAAGAAGAATAGCAACAGTGCCTGTATTACTCATAAATCCACTTAATATTGCAACTAAAATCATCATAAAAAAGGTCATTCGAAACTCACTTTTTCCAGTGTACTTAACAAGCATATTCCCTGCTCTGTCAGCAAGACCAGTTTGAAATACCCCTTCGCCTACAACAAAAAGAGCGGCAATCATTATAACAACACTATTAGAAAATCCAGCTAATGCCTCCTGAACAGTTATAAGACCTGTCAAAAACAATGCTAGCAAAGATGTCAGTGCCACTAGGTCAGAACGAAATCGAGGTATTAAGAAACTAATAGTAGTTAATATCAAAATCATAAAAACTAATTGCATATCTGTAAGCATACGTATCAACTTCCTTTCTTGTTAATCACTTCACTTATATAAGCATACTTGAATCTTATCTATGTTTCAGTCTTTACCTTCAGTCTTTACCTTCAGTCTTTACCTTCAGTCTTTACCTTCAGTCTTTACCTTCAGTCTTTACCTTTAGTCTTTACCTTTAGTCTTTACCTTTAGTCTTTACCTTTAGTCTTTACCTTTAGT
>JBBJJH010000021.1:0-54813 GCA_037623315.1 Halanaerobiaceae bacterium ANBcell28 | reverse complement strand
TTACCTTTAGTCTTTACCTTTAGTCTTTACCTTTAGTCTTTACCTTTAGTCTTTAGCTTTAGTCTTTAGCTTTAGTCTTTAGCTTTAGTTTTTAGCTTTAGTTTTTACTACTTAGTTTTACTCCAAGTAAGTGTAGTGTCAATTGCTCTCTTCCAACCTTGATATAATTCTTTTCTTTCTAGCTCTTGCAATTGAGAATTAAAGACTTTGTCAACTTCTCTTATTTCCAATAGCTCTTTTTTATCATTCCATATCCCGATAGCCAGTCCAGCTAGATATGCTGCACCTAAAGACGTAGTTTCAGTGTTAAGTGGACGTTCAACTCTTGTTTGACTAATATCAGCTAAAAACTGCAAAATAAAATCATTAGCTGAAGCACCACCATCTACCTTAATATCTTTTAAATTAAGTTTTGAATCTTCTATCATTGCCTTTAATAAATCCTGACTCTGATATACCAAAGATTCAAGCGTTGCCCTTATCAAATGATTTTTATTACTACCCCTGGATAAACCAACTATAGTACCTCTAGCATCAGGATCCCAATAAGGAGCCCCTAAGCCAGTAAAAGCAGGTACAATATATACTCCATTTGTATTATCAACTTTTTCTGCAAAATATTTAGAATCAGCTGATTCATCTAGCATATTCAACTCATCACGAAGCCATTGTATAGCTGTGCCAGCATTAAAAACACTTCCTTCAAGTGCATATGTAATTTGATTATCAAGACCATAAGCTATAGTTGTTAGTAATCCTTTTTGAGAGGATACTGGAATATCACCGGTATTCATCAACATAAAACTGCCAGTACCAAAAGTAATTTTGCTCATACCTTTCTCAAAACAACCTTGGCCAAAAGTTGCTGCTTGTTGATCACCTGCTATACCTGATATAGCAATCTTTTCACCAAAAAATACGTTTTCTGAAGTATATCCATATATCTCACTATTGGGTTTTACTTCAGGTAAAAGAGTCTTGGGAATTTCTAGTACTTTTAGCAATTCATCATCCCAGGCTAGTTCATGAATATTATAAATCAGAGTTCTTGAAGCGTTGGTATAATCAGTAATATGTATTTTACCAGCAGTCAATTTCCAGATCAGCCAGCTGTCAATAGTACCAAAAAGCAAATCCCCTTTTTCTGCTCTCGAACGAACTCCTTCAACATTATCCAGTACCCACTTTATCTTAGTAGCTGAAAAATAAGGATCTAATAAGAGTCCGGTTTTATTTTTAAAAAAACTCTCTAATCCACTTTTTTTAAGATTATGACATATCTCAGTACTTCTTCTACATTGCCATACAATTGCATTATAGACAGGTTTACCTGTATATTTATCCCATATAACGGTAGTTTCACGCTGATTAGTAATTCCAATAGCACTTAATTGATCAGCTGTAATTTCAGCTCTTTTTAAAGCTTCTTCTATAACATCAATTACAGAACGCCAAATGTCTTCAGGATTATGCTCAACCCATCCAGATATAGGATATATCTGTTTAAATTCTTTTTGAGCTTTCCCTATCTCAATTCCTTGCTTATTATAGATTATAGCTCTTGAACTACTAGTACCCTGATCAATAGCCAATATATACTTCTCTCTCATAGCCCTAACCCCCAAAATATATTTATAATTCCATAGAAAATTAATCATCGTTTTTTTAAAAATATTTCATTTGGATATTATTTATACTATGTAAGACTAATTGGTCCAAGTAGAATATCTTTTTAAATATTTCTGTAATTAAAATAAAAATAGATTAGTTTAATACTTCAAGTAAGTCTTTAACACTATTAATCAAGAAATCAGGATCCTGCTTTGCAGTAAGTACATCTTTTTTTGTAGATTCACCACTTAAAACAAGTACGCTACTTATCTGGGCATTTATTGCTGTTTGAATATCTGTATATAATCTATCTCCCATCATTACAAATTCTTTTCTTTCTAATCCTGTTTTATCAATAATATAATCAACCATTAGAGTATTAGGTTTGCCAATAACAAGTGGCTCTTTCCCTGTTGAAGTTTTCAAGAGATTTATCATCGCACCACAATCAGGCATTGATTTTCCCCCAGCAAGTGGACAAACATAATCAGGGTTAGTTGCTAAATATTCTACTCCCCTTAATATCAGATCATGAGCATCCCATAATTTCTTATAATCTAAACTAGTGTCAAAAGCTAATACAAGAAAATCTATATTATCATCCTTGTTCTTAGTTATTCTTATTCCCTTATCTAAAAACTGCTTTTCTAAAGAAGGTGTTCCCAATAAATAAACTAGAGGGTTATTTTTTTTCTTTAAAATATAATCTATTGTAACTTCACCAGAAGTAATGATTCGTTTTTCTTCTATTTCTATTCCAAGTCGAGATAATTTATTTACGTAATCAGCAGAGCTTTTTGATGAATTATTAGTAAAAAAATAAAAATCCTTATCACTACTTTTAAGTAAATTAACGAAATCCTTAGCACCATCAATCAAATCATTGCTTAAATAAATAGTACCATCCATATCCAACAAAAAACATTTCTTTTTATTAAGTTCATTTAATTGCATGTATCCTACCCTTCCTTAATCTAAGTGTTTTGTATTTTTTAAAAATATAAGCTACTTATAATTAAGCATATATAAATGGATCTTTCCTAATTGACTTTTATTTCATAAATAATTAAGGCAGCATTAAAGACGTTGTTTTTGCTGATTGATTTATTATGAAAGAGGCTTAATTAACAAAAAGTAAATGAAAACATATTATAGATTATATTATATTTAAAAAATCTAAACATATAAATATTATCTAAAACAAATGACCTTATATTTTTGATTCTCTACTATATGGGAGGTGATTAAAATATTATTTAGAAGAAGACATTATGCACCTGTTATAGCCTATATACAAGGAGGACCACTTGCACCAGCTATTAGAGGAACAGTATATTTCTATGATGTACCTGGAGGTACAGATGTCTGTGTTCGAGTAAAAGGTCTCCCACCTTACCAGCCAGCTGATAATGGAAACCCAATCGGCCCTCACGGTTTTCATATTCATGAACATGGAACATGTAGAATCAGTGATCCCGAAGACCCATTCCAGGATGCAGGAGGCCACTGGGCTCCCGATGGCCAACCACATGGTAATCATGCAGGAGATTTTCCAGTTCTTTTCTCTAACAACGGACTGGCAAGAATGTGTTTCTTTACTAACCGTTTTAAACCAGAAGACGTTGTCGGTTTGACAGTTATAATTCATGAAAACCCAAATGATTATCGAACACAACCTGACGGAGACGCTGGTAGACGTTTAGCCTGTGGTGTTATTCAGAGAGCTCCTTAAAATCATCTTGATTCAATATATTTAATAGTGAAAGCAATAGTTTTTGATTGGCAGCAACTATATTTATACGATTGTTATTATTAATCAAAATAACTTTACCACCAGCCTCTTCAATTATTAACTTAGCAGCAGCAATATCCCAGAGACTTAGACGTAGTTCCCAAAAACCATCAAAAACACCCCTGGCAACATTACAAAGATCATAAGCAGCACTGCCAGTACGTCTTATGCCTCTAATATTCGGAACAATCCTTACAAAATTATCTATATTATTATTAGGATTAATGGCCTTATCATAAGGAAAACCAGTAGCCAATAACGCCTCTGACATATCTTCTTGCTTAGAAACATCTATTTTTTTCCTATTAAGATATGCGCCTTTATTTTTAATAGCATGAAAAAACTCATCAAGCGTAGGGCAATAAACACAAGCCAATACAACTTGTCCTTCCTTTTCCAAAGCAACAGATATCGTAAAGATAGGTAAACCATGGGCATAATTATTGGTGCCATCAATAGGATCAATTATCCACCTATATTCACTATCTTTACTTAAATCCCCACCCTCTTCAGCAAAAATAGAGTGAGTGGGGAAATTTTCTTTTATATAGGATACAATCATTTCCTCGGATTCCTTATCAGAACTTGTAACCAAATCATTCTTAGAAGACTTTGTATCAATTTCTATAGTTTGATTAAAAGTTGAAAGCTGATATTTTCCAACTTTTCTCATCAATTCTTCAATTCCTTGATATACCTTATCTAAATTCATTTCATATCTCGCTCCTTGAAAATTCTATTATATTTATACTCGTAAATTTATCTTCTTTGCAAGTAATTTATCAAATCATTTTTTGATGTCTGAGCAAAATGCCCTTTATCTAACTGCCAATATTGTGTATTATGATCATCTTCAAAAAGATTAATGAAATGAGGATGACAAGTAAGAACAAATATCTGATGAGTTTTTGATAGCTCTTTTAGTATCTTAACTGTTTCAGCAAGATGGAAATTATCAAAATTAACAAAACTATCATCAACTATTACCGGTAAAGCTGGCTTAATCTCACGTATCCTATTAATTCTAACAGCTAAAAATAATTGTTCTGAAGTACCCCTACTTAATGTTCCAGTACTATCCTGCACATTTCCATCACTTAATAAGGCTTGAAAATCACCTTTCATTATATTCTCAACAGGTAAGATAGCCTTATATTCACCATTAGTAATCTTTTTAAAATATTGGCTAGCACCAGATAATAATTTATTCTTAGTTTGTTCAATAAATGTTTCTCTTACTTTTTTCAATATATATTCTGCAGTTTTATTTACAGCATATTTTTCAGCTAATAAAGATAAATCCTGTCTAGATTCATCTATAATTATACTTGCTTTCTTTAATTTTTCATCAGATGACAAATCCAAAAGATTATTTTTTAGATTTTGCTCTCTTTTATTTAAATTTTTCAGATCTTCTTTAGTATTGAATAAACTTTCCTTAGTAGAGTTGTATTCTGCTTCAAGATTATCTAAAGAAATATACCTATCATAAAGAAATCTTATTCGCTGATAAAAAGTTCCAAAATCTGTTAAGTCGAAATTTTCTTTATTAAATTGAAAGTAGTTTTCAAATATTTCATGTATCATTTCTGTATTGAAAATAGCCTTAAACTGTTCTTCAACTTGATTAAATTCTCTTTGTAAAGAAAGGTATTCATTCTTAATCCTGGATAAATTCATATATTCTTCTATACTATTTATTATATTGCTTTCAGGATTATAAACAAAAGCACTGTCTTCAAATAACTCTTCCGCTTCTTTTTTGATTTCCAAAATTTCTTCTTCAAGAGTAAAGTGATCAGAAATGTCGTTTAAGCATTTCATCAACTGCTCAAATTGAGTAAAGAGTAAAACACTTTCTTGATATAGTTTCTCTTTATCTATACTTTCTAGAGAAATAATTTCATTAAAATTAGCTAAGGTTTTATACATATGTTTCAAATCATTTTCTAACTGTTCTTTTTCGGATGCTAATAATTTCTTGTCATCCTCTAGTTTGCTGAATTTGCTCTTCGTATCTTTAATAACCCTGAAAAACTCTTTAATTAATTCCACAGATGAATCATTTGTTAGACCAAAGGAAACTTTATATTTGCTAAGTGTTTCTCCTAGGGGTTCTAATTTAGTTTTATATTTTTTAATTTTCTTTTCAAGAGACAGAATTTTATGTTCTAAATCATGAACCTCACTAGCTGAGCTTTCTTTATATGTAAGATATCCTCTGTCAAGAGAATATATATAAAAATAATAAATACTTAAGCCTAAAATACCTGTTAAAGGAAGCAAAGCAAAAAAAGTATTTATAAAAGAAAGAGCAGCTCCAACACCTATAAATCCTATGGATATTAAAAAATATGATTTTAATCTTTTCTTGGGTTCCCTTACTTTTAAGGAATCCATTGATTGAAGTAACTGATTTTTTCTTTCTTCTAATTCTAATGATTTTTCATTAGCCTCTTCAAGTTTAAAAGATATTTTTTGGTGTTTGTTTATTTTCTCTTGCAAATCTACTAAACTAATTTCATCTGTTTTTATATGTTTTATTTTTTTCAGATCGCCTTTCCAGTCTTCATTAACATCATTTAATGCTATCTTTAAATCATTCTCAATTTCACTAATTTCATTATCTTTTTGTTGAACAAATCTAATTTTTTCCTTGATACCAGAATATTTTTCACTAATTACTTTAATATCTTTTTTATAAGTATTATAATTAGCTTTTATAGTATCAATAGATTCTATACCCATTTTTTGTTTTAATATTGACTTTTTCCTATTAATTTCATCACGTTTATTTTGGTATTTAACTAATATGTTACTGGCTCTTTCTGGATAATAATATTTATTATCATTTAAACATTCCTGTACTTCAGAAATATTTATTCTTGATTCTAATTCTTTAATCTTTTTATATGAATTATAATTTGACATTAATATATCTAAACATTTCAATTCATTTTCTCTTATATTGATTTTATCTTGATATTCTTTTATACTATCTTCAACATTAGCCAATTCTGCTTTTTTCTCTTGATATATACTTAATTGATTAGATGCCTTTTCTCTAAGTAGGAGGGCATCCTTTATTTGTTTATAATATGGTTTAAACTCTCTTACTTTTGGATCACCTTTAGTACCACCTATTTTATCAGCCTCTTTTGAAAACAATTCTTCAATTTGTGGTAATAAAATAAACTCTTTCAAACCAGCACCAAGAAAAATAGATTGCAATTTTTCAATTTCTTTATTATCTATATTAATTTGAAGTTCATCTAGACTAATTGTAAATAACTGATGATAAGTAAAAGAATCCAATCCACCGTATATATTCCTAAGAGAATTATAATCTTTAAAAGAATCAACACTACTTACTTTTGGCTCAGCAAAACCTTTTAAATGAACATTTACTATCTCATTAGAATCAATATCAATAATAGCCTCTACTTCATGTTTCTCTCTAGCGGGAGGGAAATTTTCCCTTCTTGGAAAACCATATGCTAAATGTCTTAATATATGTAAAAAGGTTGTCTTCCCTGCTCTATTAAGTCCACCAACCACAACAATTCCGGAATTTATGTCATCAATTAATTGATTATTGAAAATACCAAAATCCCTAATAAAAAGACGCTTTATATTCAAGACAAGTCCCTCCTTTGCAATAGCTGTTCTATAATACAATGCCTGGCTTGCTCTAGAATTGACCTAAACTTTTCTTCATCAAGATTAAACTTGAGATAGTCTACTTCTTCATGGTCAAAGTCATCTGTCCAGATTAAACCTAATTCATCTAATAATTCTGCTCTTAAAGTATCATTGTCCTTGAGTAAAGACGTAATTTTATTTATATCTTGAAATACCACACTATTAAAAAGTTTTTCTTCATTTATTAAAGGAGCAGTGCGATTAATTATTGATTTCGTCCATATAAATGGTTTGTTTTTAAGAAGCTTGTCCTGCAAATAATCAATAAGGTGAGGAATTAATTCTTCTTCTTGATCTTTTAATAGAGTGCTAATATTACCCCTACCAATTAATACCCATTCAACAACATATCCTTCTATCTTAACATCATTTACATTTTCCAAATAAAAATTATTATTTAATAATTCAGAACTTATATCAGTAATTAAATTCTGTAAATCTGAAATATTTCCATCTCTAATAGAATCAATGGGTATCTCTATTTGTTGATATACAATTGAAGAGCTTGGTATAAACTTAATAACTGCTTGCATATCTGGTATTAATTCTACCATATAAAAACCTTTAATGCCTTGTTCTCCCATATCTCTTCCTTGAGGTATTCCAGGATATACTACTGCCTGATTTATAGAATTATGTAAAATGCTATTCTTATGTATATGACCCAAAGCCCAATAATTTAATTCTTCCATAGCTAATAATTCCTGTAAATTAACAGGTACATAATTATTGTTATTAGCTTCCAATTGTGTATGTAACAAGGCAATATTCCATACTCCTGGTTTTGTTTGATAATTCTGATACATTTTCCTGGATTCTGCTCTATTAGAATAAGAACATCCAGAAATTGCGGCTATTAATTCACCATTTAAATAAACTTCTTTTAAATCTGGATTATCACAATCGAAGAGAAATACATTTTCAGGTAAATCGAATAATTGCTTGTATTTATTAAGGGGATCATGATTACCGGCAATCATATAAATAGATATTCCATGATTGGCTAAACGTTGACATTGTTTGTTAAAAAAAACATTAGCATTAACAGATCTACACTCTTGATCATAAAGATCACCAGAGATTAAAATGAAATTTACATTTTCTTCGATAGCAAGATCAACCATATTAATTAAAGAATTATATATTGCATTATCAAATACATCTGCAACTACATCATGATATTTACCTCCAAAATTCATAGTGCTACCAAGGTGCAAATCTGCTGTATGTAAAAACTTAATTTTCTGCATTTTTTCCCCCTCCAAATCTTATTATATAAAAGATTAAATAGAATATTTAATAGAAGATTAAAAAAATAACAGCATTTTAAAGTAATTATAATAATCTATAAAAGCTATTTTCAGGAATTAAAGTATTACTATAAATGATTTATACACCATAGTAGTAAACTAACAGATTAACTTAACATCCATTAAAAAAATTAATCCCAAAAATAGCTTTATAAAATTACTCAATTAATCTCTATTAGGATAAAAACTGATCTAATTCTCTCTCTAATTCTTCAGATATTTCAAGTAAAGGCAGTCTAAGTTCTGAACTTTCAATCAATCCCATTTTCTTTAAACAATATTTTAAAGGAGCAGGATTAGGTTCTTTGAATATTAGTGGTACAATATCACTAATGTCCTCCCACTTTTTAAGTGCTTCTTGATGATCGTTGTTCCTAACTTTTTCATATATTTCTAAATACGCTTCTGCGTTCATATGTGCTGAAGCAAGAATTCCTCCATCACCACCATATACTAATGTAAAATAAAACAAATGATCTTCCCCAGTTAAAATAGAGAAGTTTTCAGGTTTATTTTTAAGTAATTCCATTGATTGTTTAATATCTCCACAACAATCCTTAATGGCTGAAATATTATTAATCTCCGCTAAACGAAAAATAGTTTCATTTTCAATATTACGACCAGTTCTGTATGGAATATTATAAACTATAATATCCAAATTTGTTTCTTCTGCCAATGCAGAAAAATGTTGATATATTCCTTCTTGAGATGGTCTACTATAATATGGAGTGGCAGATAGGATTCCATCTACATTATATTTCTCTAATTTCTTTACTTTTTTTATAAGCTTATCAGTATCATTTCCTCCAAGTCCAACAAAAGTAGGAACTCTAGAATCCACGTATTCCAATGTTTTACTTACAATCTCTTCAAATTCTTTATCATTTACAGTAGGAGATTCGCCAGTAGTTCCTAAGGGAATAATACCGCTTATTCCTTGTTCAAGATAATAATCAATCATTTTTTTATAAGACTTTAAATCAAGCTCATTATTTTTAAAGGGAGTTATAATAGGTAACCATACTCCATCTATTTTCATTTACAAATCAATCCTCCTTTTATTATATGAATAATCTCATACAACAGAATATACGTTAAATTAATAAAACTTATAGTGCTTCTTTATATCTTTCAATATATTCCATCTGCAATCTAATCCTGCTGGAAAAGCCACCAAATCACCAGTTTTAATTTCCACTTTTTCGTCATCTGTTTCCACAATAACCTTACCCTCTAATATGAAACAGACTTCTTTACTATCATAATGCCAGGGAAACTCAGACACTTCTTTTTCCCAAATCGGCCAATCCCGTACACCTAATTGATTCAATTTTTCTTCACTTGCTTTTTCTACAGATATCTTCATTATAAAAAAGCCTCCTATTTACATTTTCCGATTTCTTTGTATAATAGCCATAAAAATAATTACAGCAATTATTAATACTAATGGAGAAAATACAATAGCAAAAAAAACAGTACCAAGAATTGATAATACTAAAGCTAGTATTGAAGATAGGAGTCCTACTAGGGGTCCAAGTATTCCAAAAGTGATACCAACTGCTATCCCTAAAATAGGAGCTATTATTAGTCTAAAAACTGCAAATATAAGAACAATAATAATAAGTATTTTTAAAGGATCCATACAAGAACATCTCCTTTAATATATGAAGTATTAAAGAAATTTAATCTAATTTCTTAATAAAATTCTCTAATCTATCTAATCCTTCTTTGATATTTTCCATAGAATTAGCGTATGATAAGCGTATATAATTATCAGCATCAAATGCAATACCGGGTATAACAGCAAGATATTTATCTGCTAATAAAAGTTTAGCAAATTCTAAAGAACCGGATATTTTTTTTCCTTCATATTTTTTCTTAAAAAGTTTATTAATATTAACCATTATATAAAAAGCACCTTTAGGCTTTATACATGAAATACCTGTAATACTATTTATTTTTTCATACATATATATACGTCTTTTATCAAATTCTTTATGCATTTTCTTAACACTTTTTGCGGTACATTCTGTATTCAAAGCACTTATAGTAGCATATTGAGCAATAGAATTAGGATTTGATGTTGCATGGCTTTGAATTGAAGACATAATAGATACTAATTTTTTTGGACCTGCTGCATAACCAATCCTCCAACCAGTCATAGCAAAGGCTTTAGAAACGCCATTAATTACAACAGTTAATTCCTTTATATCATCACCAAGAGATGCAATACTTATATGTTCATTATCATCATATATTATTTTCTCATATATTTCATCTGATATTACAAAAAGATTATTACTAACAGCAAAATCAGCTATTTCCTTTAATTGTTTAATACCATAAGTAGTTCCTGTAGGATTAGAAGGACTGTTTAATATAATAGCCTTTGTCTTTTTAGACTGTGCAGCTTTTAAGTCCTCTATACTTATAAGAAAATCATTTTCCTCACTACACTTTACAAATACAGGAACAGCCCCAGCCATTTTTACCAATTCAGGATAGCTAACCCAATAAGGTGATGGTATTATAACCTCATCTCCTGGGTTTAATAATGCTTGAAAAGTATTATATAAAGAATGTTTTGCACCATTAGATACAATTATTTGATCTAATTCATAATCTAGATTGTTATCGTTTTTTAATTTATCGACGATACTTTTTTTTAATTCTGCCATACCAGAAGCAGCTGTATAGTTAGTTATTCCATTATCAAGTGCTTCTTTAGCAGCCTCTATAATATTTTCTGGTGTATTAAAATCAGGTTCACCAGCACCAAAACTAATAACATCTAAGCCCACAGCTTTCATAGATTTAGCACGAGCGCTAATAGCTAATGTCATTGATTCACTAATAGCTTGATGTTTAACCGAAAACTCCATTATTTTCACCTCTTAAATCCGAAAACAAAGCGCGAGTTTAATTCCTTTATTTACCACTTAATCCATGCTTTGTTTCTATTTTAACACTATAATTCAAATTAAGCAACTTACTCTAATTTTATACAATTTTATTTTTTATATCTATTTAAATATTTTTATTATCTATTGCATATATTTATATATCTATTTAGGCAAATAAAGTTTATTCATTTAAGTCAAATGCAGTATGCAATAATTTAACAGCACGCTCAGCTTGATCTTTAGAAATTAAACAGGAAACTTTAATATCTGAAGTTGTTATTGAATGAATATTGATTTCTTCATCACCCAAAATTCTAAACATCTTAGCAGCAATACCTGGAGTTGTTATCATTCCTGCGCCAACAATTGATACTTTAGCCACTTCTTCATCAACTATAATATTCTCAGCACCTAATGATTTTGCAGTTTTTTCTATAAAATCTTTTCCACTTGCAAGATCAGCTTCATTAATAGTAAATGTGATATCATTTTTTTGATTGTGCTGTAGATTTTGTATAATCATATCAACATTTATACATTTCTCTGCTAATTTAGTAAACAACTGTCCAGCTACACCAGGTCTATCAGGAATTTTTTCCACTGTTATTTTCACTTCTTCTTTATCACTAGTTACACCTGTCACACTTTTCTTGTTTTCCATATCTTCCATCCTCCCTACTATTGTACCAGGTTTATAATTAAAACTTGATGCTATATATAATTTCATATTATATGCTTTTGCTAATTCTACTGAACGAGGATGTAAAACATTAGCTCCTAGGCTTGCTAACTCCAACATCTCTTCATAAGAAATATAACTAAGTTTTTTTGCTTCAGGAACAATACGTGGATCAGCAGTGTATATCCCGTCAACATCAGAATATATCTCACAGCAGTCAGCTTCCAAAGATGCTGCTAATGCTACAGCAGTTGTATCGGATCCACCACGTCCAAGAGTTGTAAAATCATCTAAAGAATTAATACCTTGAAAACCAGCTACAACAACAATTTTTCCTTTATCAAGTTCATCAGAAATTCTACTGTTATTAATTTTTCTAATTTCAGCTTTATTATGTTGATCATTTGTCTCAATTCGAACTTGAGAACCTGTTAATGAAATTGCTTTGTATCCTTTAGCCTGAATAGCCATACTCAAAAGAGAAATTGTAACTTGTTCCCCAGTGGTTAATAACATATCACATTCTCTAGGATTAGGATTTTTTGTAATTTGATTCATTAATCCATATAATTCATCTGTAGTATCTCCCATAGCAGAGACTACAACAACTACACTGTTATTTTTATTATATTCTTCAATAACTCTTTCCGCTACATTTTTTATTTTATCTATATTAGCTACAGAGCTTCCTCCGTATTTTTGTACAATTAATGACATCTTACCATCCTCACTTTTTCTTTAGCTTATATTATAATTCTTCTACCCTGATAAGATTATTAACTTCAATAACCTCATCAAGTTCTTTTATTGCTTTTAGAGATTTTTGAATATAGTCTTCTTTTACCTGATGGGTAATTAAAACAATTGGTACTACAGGAGCCAAACGGTGTTTTTGAATTATGGAAGCCAAGCTCACCTTATTTTCTCCTAGTATTTTGGTTATCTTCGCTAAAACACCAGGTTTGTCTTCAACTTGTAACCTTATATAAAAAGAATTCTCAATTTCCTTTATATCAAGTATATCATGATTCATAACTATATTATTTTTAGCAATATCAGGACTTTCAAGATAAATACCTCTAGCTACTTGTATGATATCTGCTACAACAGCACTAGCGGTAGGCATTTGACCTGCACCTTGACCATAAGACATAACATCTCCAACTGCATCACCATGTAGGTATATTGCGTTATAAACATCGTTTACTAAGGCCAAGGGATGACTTTTAGAAATAAAGGCTGGATGTACTCTAATATCCAGTCCATCTTTACTGCGTTTTCCTATAGCTAACAATTTTATAACATAACCAAGCTCATCAGCCAGCTTAATATCTTCCAGCTCAATATTCTCAATACCTTCTACAAAGATAGAATTCAAGTCTAATGTAGTTTCATAAGCGATTGATGACAAAATAGTTATTTTATAAGCTGCATCAGCTCCACTAACATCTGACTCAGGATCAGCCTCAGCATAACCTAAGTCCTGAGCTTCCTTCAATACATCTGAAAACTCTCTTTCTTCAGCAGTCATCTTACTTAATATATAATTTGTTGTACCATTTAAAATTCCATAAATACTCTCTACTTTATTAGCAGCAAAAGATTCTTTTAAAGGACGAATAACAGGAACTCCACCAGCCACACTTCCTTCAAAACCAACATTCAAGCCCTTTTTACTGGCCTCACCTAAAATTTCTTGATCATATTTAGCTATAAGTAATTTGTTCGCTGTAACAATTGACTTATTTTTGTCAATAGCCTTCATAATATATTGATAAGCTGGATCTTCTCCTCCTATTAACTCAACAACTAAATCAATATCAGGATTTTCGAGAATATCATCTGGATTATTAGTTAAAATACCAGCAGGTAAATCAATATCTCTCTTCTTATCGATTGTATTAACAAGAATCTTATCAATTTGAAGTTCTGTCCCTACTTTCCTCTTTAGGCTCTCCGTATGTTTATTTATAATTTGATAAACACCACTACCAACAGTACCAAGACCGAGTAAGCCAATTTTAATCATAGATATCTTCCTTTCTTATATTATTATAATCCATATATTTAAAAAAATTTATTAAGTAATCATTTTTAATAATATTTATACATACATAGATATTTTATCATTATATTGAAAAAAAGACAAGCTATTGAAGCTTATCAAATGCATTTAGATAATCTTTTTCTTGAGAAATAACTCTTTTTGTTTCAATAGGGGCAGGTCCTCCAATTATCGACCTATTTTCAACTGTATACTTAAGATTTAGATATTTCTCCAAATCATCAGCAAAAAGCTCTTCTTTTTCCGGAAAAAGTCTTTGCCATTCTTCTAGTTCAATTTCTTCTAACTCTTTTTTTTCTTCAAGACAATGGATTACAGCCTTACCAACGACCTCATGTGCTTCACGAAAAGGTAAACCTTTTTTTACTAAATAATCTGCTAAATCTGTTGCATTTAGAAAACCACTAGTACAGGCCTTTAGCATCTCCTCTTTATTAATCTCCATGGTTTTTAGCATATTAGGGAAAATAGTCAAAATAATTTTCAGATTATCTACTGTGTCAAACAATCCTTCTTTATCTTCTTGCATGTCTTTATTATAAGCTAATGGCAAACCTTTTAGAGTTGTCAAAAGTTGAATAAGATGTCCATATACTCGACCGGTTTTTCCTCTTACTAGTTCAGCAATATCAGGATTCTTTTTCTGTGGCATTATACTACTACCAGTAGAATAAGCATCATCTAATTCTATAAAAGAAAATTCACTACTTGACCATATAATAATTTCCTCACTTAATCTACTTAAATGCATAATAATTGTAGAAGCTATACTCAAAAACTCAAGCACAAAATCCCTATCACTAACAGCATCAAGTGAATTTTGACTTATGGAATCAAAGCCAAGTTTTTCAGCTACAAATTCCCTGTCAAGGGGATAAGTAGTAGCAGCCAGCGCTCCTGAACCAAGTGGTAAAACATTAACTCGTTTATAATTATCAATAAGTCTTTCTAAATCTCTTTTTAGCATAAAATAATATGCCATTAAATGATGTGAAAAAGTAATAACCTGAGCCCTTTGCAAATGAGTATAACCTGGCATATAAATATCAGTATATTTCTCTCCCAAGTCAAGAAGTATCCCCATGAATTTTTTTAATTGATCCTTAAGTCCATTAATCTCTTCTCTAAGATATAGTCTAATATCAAGGGCTATCTGATCATTTCTACTACGTCCAGTATGTAACTTTCCACCAACTGATTCTATTCTTTCTATTAAATTCTTCTCAATAAAAGAATGTATATCTTCAGAACTCTGATCAAATTCCAGGACTCCCTTATCAATATCTTCTTCAATATCACTTAATCCTTTAATTATTTTTTGACCTTCTTCTTGACTAATAATATCCTGTTTAGCAAGCATTTCTGCATGTACTTTACTTCCCATTATATCATAATGATATAAACGTTTATCAAAATTAATCGATGCATTAAATTGATGTACTAATTGCTCAGTTTCTTTCGAAAACCTTCCACCCCATAATTTCACTTAAATCAACCCCATATAGTTTTTTAAAATTTATCTTATCTTAAATTATTTAAACTTCTATTCAAGTTGGTATTCTTTAAACCGTTATTTTTTATTTATTTTTTTTACCCATAAACCACGTAAATATCCATTACTATTATCTTTATCAATACAATTAAAAGCAAGTTTCTTATAAAACTTTACTATTTTTTCATTTTCAAGAGTCGCATAAAGGTAAATATTATTTATATTTCTCTTTATAATTTCTTCTTCTGCCCTTTTATATAATTTAGTACCAATACCCTTTTTTTGATAATCAGGGTCAATAGCAAATCGCTTAAGATGTACTCTTTCTTCTTCTAATTCCAACCTAAGAGAACCCACAAGCTCTTCATCAATTTCAAGTATAATAACAATATTATTCCTTATATCATATTCTATATCCTGTAAACTCTCTTTTAAGGCAGGATTAGAAGCGTTTGCATCATAATTGGAAAAGGCACGTTGAACAAGATCGTAAATCTTGTCAACGTCACCTTCTATAGCTTTTCGTATATTAAATGTATTTTTATTCATAGTTAACATATTTATCCCTCTTGATTTTCCCTGGCAACCTGATTAGCTACTTGAGTAGGTAATCCCCAAAGTTTAATAAAACCTTCAGCAGATTTGTGATCAAAAGCATCAGCTTCATCATAAGTAGCCAGATTATATTTATACAAAGAATTCAATGATTTTCTTCCTACAATTCTAGCATTTCCTTTGTATAATTTCAACCTTACTTCTCCTGATACTTGTTCCTGTGTCTTATCAACAAATGCATCAAATGCTTCTCTTAATGGCGAATACCATAATCCATTATATAAAAGAGTTGAATATTTTTCGCTAATTAAGTACTTATAATGAAGAGTATCTCTATCTAAAGTAAGATCTTCTAAATGTTGATGACTACTTCCCAGAATCACAGCAGCTGGTGCTTCATAAATTTCTCTTGACTTAATACCTACCAAACGATTTTCTACCATATCAATTCTACCAACACCATGTTTTGAACCAATTTGATTCAATTCTCTTACTAAATCAACTGGCTTATAATCTTTATCATTTATTTTTACTGGAACACCTTTTTCAAATGTTATACTAATATACTCCGCTTTATCTGGAGCTTCTTCAGGAGAAGTAGTCCATAGATAAGCATCTTCTGGTGGCTGATTCCAGGGATTTTCCAATACGCCACACTCAATAGCAATACCCCAGAGATTACTATCAAGACTATATGGATTATCTTTAGTTGCCTTAATAGGAATATCATTAGCTAAAGCATAGTCTATCTCTTCATTTCTGGTTTTAAACTCCCAGAACCTTAATGGTGCTATAATTTCCAACTCAGGGTCTAAGGCTCTAAAAGAAACATCAAAACGCACCTGATCATTACCTTTACCAGTACAACCATGTGCTACAGCGTCTGCACCATTCTCATGAGCAATCTCTACCATCTTCTTAGTAATCAAAGGGCGAGAAAGGGCAGTTGCCAGTGGGTACTTTCCTTCATAAATAGCACCTGCTTTCAAAGCCTTCCAAGCATATTCAGTAATAAATTCTTCCTGTAAATCATCAATATATACTTTGCTGGCACCAGTTTGATAACCTTTCTCTTCTATTACATCCCAACTCTCCACACCAACCTGGCCAACATTAGCAGAATATGCAATTACCTCTGCATCATATTTTTCTTTTAACCATTTTATAGCTATTGAAGTATCAAGTCCACCCGAATAAGCTAATACAATCTTATTAATATTTTTTTTGTCCATAATTACTGCCTCCTTATATACTTATATGATATTTATAATTATACATCTCAATGAGTAATTATGCAAGGTTTTTTTAAAAAAATCTTACTAGACCAAACCTTCTAAAAATCTGCTAAATTCAACTACAAGTTTATCGGTAAAATTCTCAACAAAAACAGGTGTAAAAGTAAAAGAGGGTCCTATATTGTTTTCAATATGCCATTTTCTATTTCTGTTTATTAAATCAGAAAGATCCTCTTTTCTTATTCCAGAAATATCATTATAAGATTTGATTGGATATTCAGCCATTTCATCCCAAAGGCTAGTACTCCATTCACTATGATGAAATAACCAGGCTCCAGCCAAAGCAGTCTCATGTCTGTAACTTGTCAGCCAATTATCACCCTCATAATTCTTTTTGTAATTTTCTAACGGACCAGAATCCCAATGATAGTCTAGATAAAGATGAAGTAATATTCCTTTGGATAAATCATCTTTTAAATCAATTCTTCCTGCAAATTCTTGCAATTCTTTAAGCCTTTCCTCTTTATCTCTAAAATGCATTATCTCTTTTTCTTTCCATTCATTTATAGCATCAGGTGCTAGGTTTCCAATATAAAATTCTATGGAAGCATCTGATGCATACTTTTTTGCTGTTAACAAATGTATCATTGATGAAGGCATTTTACTACAACTCCTCTCTAATTAAGAAATATTTTAAATCTTGCTATGAATATTATCAATTCACTTAGAAAAGATTAGTCAATTCCATCAGCATTCCTTAACAACATTCTCATTCTTATCCATATCAATAGCAGAAGTCAGATGACCATCTTCAAGCCATTTCATTAAATCTTTATAATACTTTTTTGAAATAATGAATTTATATTTTTTATCATTCATAGAAATCTTGCCTTTTATAGCACTACTTATCGTCCGCTTGCTAGATTTAATTATAGTAAAGTTATCTTTATCTGTTATATACATTTCTTTGCTTTTTTTACCCTTTATAATCATATCATTATCAATAATCATACATTCCCATTTTCTAGTGCCTCTAAAAGAATATATCTTCATTTTAATTAAATTACTAGTTTCAACCTCTATGCTTTTTAATCTTTCTTTTAAATTAGAAAAAACTAGTCTATCATCATCACTTATATCTAAATCTTTATATTCAAAGTACTCTTTTATACATATACCACCAACAATAAATTCTGGAATCACAACATATAATAAGACAAATTCTGACAGAAAAAACATCATATCATATATTCCTAAAATAATAAAGAAAATACCAGCAGATAAGAAAGTCAATGGTACTGGCCTAAGATAATTAAGCAATCCTAAATAAAAAGCAAGCAATGATATAATAATAGGCAAAACACTCAAAGCAATATATACTCCATCAATTACTTCCATAACTGTAAATAAAATTGACCATAAAGCGAAAAAAAACAATATTAAACCTATCCGTCTCGCCTGTGATATAAAGGGTAAAATCTCTTTTAATCTTTCTTTATTTTTCTTGACGCTATCTAATAACAACTCCATAATATAAGATCCTCCTTTTAATTTCCTTCATCTAAAAAAGCAAATAAACTTTTAATTAATTTTTTTAAGTACATTATTAAGTTATTCTATATATTGAGTTAATTTTCCTTTCTTATTTAATTGCTGTGTATCCAGTCTTTTCAAGTAAATATTGTCCTTGTGATGATAATATCCATTCTGTAAATATATCAATATTGGGATTTTCACTTCCTGCTGTTACTACAAAAAAATCACCTGCTAATGGATATTCATTATTTTTGATCGTATCTTTATTTGCTTGAACACCATCAATACTTATTAGTTTAATTTTATCTAAAACAGTTCATCTAATAATATATAAAAGTCTATTTTTGAGTAATCAGCTTTTTCAAGACCATAATATTTCAAAAATAACTCGCTCCATTTTATTGAGCCAAGATTAGACTTTAATGTTCTTACTGCTAATGCTAAATCTTGGTATCTATCAGCAACACCAGCTCTACCCATATCAATAAAGCCACTTAATTTATTTTCATTTATTATTACATTAGGTAGACAATAATCTCCATGTGTAAAAACTAAATCTTCACTCTCTGGTCTTCTATCCACTAGCATTTCATATAATTCCTTAGCGTTCTTCCCTATATTTTCAGCTTGTACATCTTCTTCATCAACCAGACCATTATCTACATTATATTTTGCCTTTTTAATCTTTTTTTCCAATGTTTGATCAAATGGACATTCACTAATATCTATCTTATGTATTTCTTTTAAGCCTTCAGCAAATATTTTTACCATTTTTTCTGGTTCTTTTCTATAATATTGATTTGAACATTCAAATCCTTTTATTTCTGACATTAAAATATACTCTTTATCCTTATACTCCTTATAATAATAAACTTCTGGAACAGAAACTCTACCTTTCAACCACTTTAATATTTCAACTTCATTTTTTAAATTTTCAACTTTATTATAAACTGCTACTTTTAGATATGCAGAATTATATTGCTTAATTTTATTTATGTGTAATACTGTTGAATTTGAACAACCAGTGGTATTTTCTTGAAAACTGCTATCACAAATAATATTATTCAAATCATCAGGTATATCTTCTAATAATATATTTTCCATGTTTTACCCTTCTTTCTTTTTTGTGCTTTATGTTAAATTTATGATAAGCAATTAAAAACATTTTTACTTAATTTCTCAGCATAGAGGAATTAAAATCTTATTATTACTTAATCCTAAAATAACTTATTTTGGAAATAATGATGGTATAAATTCTCGTGACAAAAACTGGCAATCCCTTTTATATATTGAGAAAACTTCTTGGTGTCCATACCAAAAATAAGTAAATATCAGACCATTATCCTCTCCCTTACCACTCACTTCATGATCCCAAGTGTCTAATGTTGTTTCAGGAACTCTAAGTAAATAAAAATGTCTATTATATTTTTCCTTTACTTCGTTAGTATAAAAAACTTCACCAAGTTCTTTTATTATACTATAATCAGTTAATCCTGTTTCTTCATATATCTCACGCTTTAGAGCATCTATAAGGTCTTCATCATCCTCCACTGTCCCACCTGGTATTTGCACAGGAACATCTGGATAATCTTTATGTGAAAACACAAGCAGCTCATCATAGCCACGAACACTTTCCCTAACTATATAGGCAGATACCTTCTTTATAACTTTATTCATAATTTACAATCTCCAAATGGATATCCTTTGCTAGTCTTTATATTGACATCATAATCACCTGTCCATTTTTCAAATCCTTTATAAATTAACATTCAATTCCTCCTAACAAATTCAATAAACTTATCTTTTTACAGCAAATTGTAACTTTTTATAACTAACAAAGCTTATTTAAGGTTTTCTTGCAGTAAGTAAATATCTCCATAATTGCCCACGGATTCTACCATCAACTGTTTTTTCTTTTACAAGTTTTTTAAGTTCATCTCTATTCTCTTCTAGCGTATAATCTGGATTTCCTGGTGTAGCTGTTAAACCTTTGGCAAATTCAATCTCGTTTGGATAATAAATATATGCCTTATCAAAAATCTCTATTTTTATATCAACAAAACCACCATTAATTAATCTCTCTTTTGCTTTTTCCAAACCTGCAGGATGAATGCTGAATATTCTACCTCCGCGTCGAAGAAGTCTTATGTGATTATATATAGATAAAGGACCTCTTCTATTATAAATTAAATCAAACTGTTCTTCTTCAAATGGAAGTCCATTTTCATCCTTTGTATAAGCTTCAATAAATTTAACATTATTAATATCATCCGCTTCTTTAAGTAAGGATTCAGCTATTTTTAATAACTCCTTAGAATTATCCATTCCAATTATTTTATTAGCATATTTAGCCATCTTTAAAGTAAATTCTCCATGTCCACATCCCACATCTAGTACAGATTCATAATTTGGTAACATCTCAATTAATCTTTTTTCAAACTCATCTTCACCAGATTCTCCTTCAACTGTACATATAGCATCACTTTTATAACCACCATTCCGTTTAGCAATCA
This sequence comes from Halanaerobiaceae bacterium ANBcell28, assembly GCA_037623315.1. Classification (GTDB taxonomy): domain Bacteria; phylum Bacillota; class Halanaerobiia; order Halanaerobiales; family DTU029; genus JBBJJH01. The sequence goes on along the minus strand of JBBJJH010000021.1, from coordinate 33,420 downwards.
TATCATACCAGTCCATGCTCATAATAAAATTCCTCCCACTTAATAATTTGAAACTACTTTTCCGCTATTTATTTTACATAACGTTTCATATTCGCGACGTTCCTGAGTAAAATTTTAATGCAAATTTAATAATTTAATAATTTACATTAAACAAAATATTTAAAATAGCATTAGATTCTTTAAATAATTAAATTCCTTTTTTCTTATTATAAAAATTAATTACTATATTTGTTGGATATAGCCTATGTTTAAACATTAAACTAGTAGCTAAAATTACTTCTATTAAACCAATTAGAAAAAATATAACATGTAAAATATTTATGTCTCTAAGCATAAAACATTGGACTATAATCCAGATTACCAAAGCCCAACTAAATACATTGCTTAAATATAAACGATATTTTAAGTTAGCACGAATCACTAATGCACTTATAACATTTCCCAGACCAATTACAACAAATAAAATAATCCCGGGGATAAGAAAATCATTGAAGGGAGAATTTTTTAATATATATACTGGAGTACCCATTGGTGCTTTTGGATTCAAAATTGCACCAAGTCCACCGGCCAAAGCCCCTACACCTACAAAACTATGTAAAAACATTAATAAACGATTCATATCTCACCTCACTTATTTCAATATCTCCCCCTTCAATTTTTTGAATTCTTTCAGCCCATTTAAGCACCCCCATAGTATGATTATACCTATTACTAATAGGATAATTCCACCTACCTTTATTAAGAGTTTTTTCTTTTATAAAATTCTTAACTTTTTGAAGATCCATATTTATTTACCTTCTGAATAGTTTTTTCGAGCCAGAGACAAACCACCAAAACCACTAATTATTGCCATATAAAAACCTAAATCATACCACCAACCTGTATTCACAGTTTCATAAATACTAATATTTTCATTAAATAAACCAAGAATAAGTGAAACAGGAGCAATCCACCCATGCCAAATACCCCAGAAAAATCCTGCCGGTCTTGCTTCTGTATAAGAACCATCACCTGGAAGACAACCAGACAAAGATACTAAAATAAATGCAAAGATAATAAGTAAAATTATTTTTTTGATATTAATCTCCTCCCTTTATTTTCTTTTTAATAATTATAGTTTACGTCTATATTAATTCAAGAACTTTCTTTAAGCTTTCACCCACAAAATCACATCCTGTTATATTTATACTTGTATTTTGCAGATAAAATGTTTTTAAACCAGCATTTTTTGCTCCAACTATATCTAACTTCCTATCACCTATTAGCAATGTATTTTCATATGATAATTCATATTTTTCTATGAGATATATAAATGATTTGGTTCTGTCTTCCCCAGAAAGCCATTATCTCTAACTCTATTCAATAACTCTAATAAGTTCATCTGTATATTCTGTAGTATTTGTTGAACCACCAAGATCAGCTGTTACACATTCACCTTCAGCTAAGACTTTCTTTATGGCTTTCTCTATTTTTAATGCAGCTTCTATTTCACCAATATATTTTAGCATATGTACTCCTGAAAGTATCATTGCAGTAGGATTGGCAATATTATTTCCTGCTATATCTGGTGCACTGCCATGTATTGGTTCAAAAATGGCATAATTGTGGCCAATATTAGAGCCGGGAACAATGCCAAGACCTCCCACAAGGCCTGCACATAAATCTGATATTATATCACCATAGAGATTGGGCAAAACTAATACATCAAAATCTTCAGGAGTTAAGACTAACTTCATAGCCATTGCATCAATAATTACATCATCAAATTCTATATCAGAATAATCTTTAGCTATCTCTTTTGCAGTTTTTAAAAACATCCCGTCTGTACATTTCATAATATTAGCTTTATGTACCGCTGTAACCCGATTTCTTCCTTCTCTTCTTGCATATTCAAAAGCGTATCTAACAATACGCTCGCAACCCTTTTTAGTAAAAATCTTAATACTTTGAGCTACGTCATCTCCTACCATATATTCAACTCCAGCATAAAGATCTTCTGTGTTTTCCCTAACAACAACCGTATCAATATTTTCATACCTAGATGGAATACCCTTATAAGTCTTAACTGGTCTAATATTAGCATAAAGATCTAGTTCTTTCCTCAATAGTACATTCACGCTTCTAAAACCAACTCCAACCGGTGTAGTAATCGGACCTTTTAAAGCCATTCTATTTACTCTTATAGAATCAATTACTTCTTGTGGTAGGGGCGTGCCATATTCTTTAATTGTTTCTGCTCCTGCTTTTTGTATATCCCAATCTATTTTAACACCAGTAGCCTCAATTACTCTTTTTGTCGCAAAAACTACTTCTGGTCCTATGCCATCTCCAGGTATTAATGTTATTTTATACATTTTATCAACCCTTTCTTTTATATCTCCAAAAAATCAAAAATAGTATGCATATAATACTAAGAGCCAAAGTATTATTATTCTACATGGAAATTTTGAAATTTCAATAACTACTTGACCCATATTGGGTTTTTTACGAATTATTTGATAAAATACTTTTAAGCTAGGAATGATGATTGGTAAAACAAAGAAAATTATCCAACTGAAATCTACCATAATATCACCTTTTATAATAATTATACTTTTACGATCTGTTCACTTAAATTGATAAGCCCTAAATCATTATCACCCCTTCTTTTTAATTTTTTAATATCATCTGGTATTTCCATATGAATTATAATAATAAGAAATGCTAATATTCCTATATATTCCATAGAGTCACCTCACTTTAACATTATTTATTTTTTAAATTCAGTTAGCAAAAATGCTAAATCTTAATAAAGTTCATATTTGATCTCTCTTTATCATTGCTATTTAGTCTAATAATATCATCACTATTGTTATTACATATGTAAGTAATATCCTCATCATATTATTTTACAAAATCTTCTACCATATAATTAAGAAGCATAAAATCTTAAACCATTAATATACTATATATTTATGCATAAAACATATTTTTCCTTCAATATAATCTAAACTTTACCTAAAAACAGAAGAGAGACAAAGGTCAATTCAGTTTATAGTGACTTTGTCTCTCTTCTTGAATTCTTATTTATACCCCAACTAATTCTCGCTGTTTTGTTCTAGCAATCTCTGTATTATCTTTTGTTCTATCTCTTAATGACTCAACAGCATTTTCTTGTTCTTCATAACGATAATCTTCACTTTTTGCTTTCTGACGATTTTCGATCACTATATGACTAGGCACAGATTTAAGATCATGATTCACCATATTTTGATAAGTGAAGAATGTGTGGTTTTCAGCTAGATCATTCACATTTTCTAATTCTTCCCTATCTGCTGTTAGTTCAATCTGCTCTCCTAAAATTTTTCTTACATAATCTTTTGTATCATGAAATCTTAATAATTTAGGAAAGGGCCCAGGAACAACTTGCTGCCATTCTTTATTTTCATAATTCTGAAGAAGCTCAGCTGCTTTATGCAAGTGAGAAAGTTCCTGATTGAGATGCATTTCCCAGACAGACTTTACATTTGGATCCATTTCATCTTGATAAAAAGAATAATAGAGATAACATTCTGTGTATTCGTGTAATAGAAGATTTTCAAGCCAGCTTGCATTTGGATCAAGTAATGAACCATATTGACTTACGTGCTCTTCTTCAATCAAACCAATCTCCTGATAAAGTTGACGCCCAATGTCATTATAATAAGTATTTCCTATATTCATATAGAAATTCATAGTTTGTTGCTCAGCAGCGGTAATAATTAATATATTAACTTTAGTACGAATATCAGCAGTTTTAAAATCAACAAATCTCCTAACTGTATCTACTGGATGACGGTGTTCTGCTATAGTAGGACGACCCGGTGTAATTTCTACATAGCTTTTTACCAATTGTTGAGAAGGAATATTTTTATCAAGATCTAGTAAATTAGCATATCTATACAAATGATCAAAATCTTCCAAAAGCGCAAAGTCTAATGTTGCTTTCACATAAGGATCTGGTTCATTTTCTGCCAGCCAGGCAGTAAGATCTACAGCCACATGTTCATATCCAATAGTAGTTTCTAAAGGAGTTTCATCAATTGGTTTTAACCAGTTAATATGTTTTTGCTGTTGTTGTTCAACACGGCGTGTGTTAGCCAATTCACGTCTTAAGTCATTATTGTTACAATTACGATGAAATTGATGAGATAACATTGTTGATTCTACCTCAATACCATTCATTAGAATTATCCTTAGCTTTGTAAAAGGATCCACATCCATCTTAGAATATGGTTTAGGATATATAGTTGACCAGTCCATAAAGTTATCTTCAATTTTCATTGGTGTCTGTTCAAATGGATTAAACATAGTAAATTCTCCTTTCGTCTTTACTATGTTATTATTCCAGATTGAATTAATTAATATTCAGAAGGGAATTCGATTCCATATTAATCTGACCTCTCTCTGAATTTCTTTGATACCCAATGCCCTCATATAATTTAATAGCTTTTTTATTATCTTCATCACAGGCTAGAAAACTACGTTTAGCTCCCTTCGTTATTCCCCACTTAATTGCATAAGACATCAAATTTAAGCCAATCTTTTGAGAATGATATTCTGGATGCACTGCAAGTTCCCTCAGCCACATAATTGGACCGTCTTCCCTGTCAAAGCCATATAAATTAGCACAACAAACTCCAACAATACTTTTTTCTTTTTCTGCAAGAAAAACAATAGAATCATCATTTCCATTCCAATCTTTAATCCACTCACTAGTTTCTCCTGTGTATCCCCTGGAAAAGTCTTTACAGGATTGAGTGACTAATGCTGCACTTTCATATTCATTATCTTTAATTTCTCTTATTGTTAAATTATCAGCTAATTGAATATCTTTTTCTTCTAGATTATTATACCAGAAATCTATCCATTCACTCACTATTATAAAACCCTCTTTTTCCATATCAGATACAAACTCAGGAGGAATAAACTCAATATGCACTTTATTTATAGTTTTATTTTCTCTCAGTTTATCTATTAAATCTCTTAATCCATTCAAGAAAACACTTTTCGTATTAGCTGCCCAATCTACTTTTGCAGTATCGCTAATGATTGAATAAAAAAAGATAGAATCATTTTTATTTATGTATAAATCTAAATTAGCTATGTCCTCTTTCTCTAAATATTTTAATGAAGAATATTTTAATTGATTTGCTCTATTTATTATCTCTTTCATTTATTCGCTCCTTATCTATATATAATTACTATAATATAATTACTCATAAAGTCTAACATTCCTTCTAAATTCAGTGATTTTAATAAAAAAATAAAAGCCTCGTATAATAACTATACAAAGCTTTTCAGAAGTCTAATAGCAATATATTTATATAGTTAAATCATTTTCTTTCTTAACATCGTAAGCCTGCCTAAAGACTTCAGATAATATCAATGAAAAGATACCAAATGCAATATACATATAAAAGGACATATGGATTGCAAAATATGGCTGCCAGGATATGATCATAAATCCTGAAAAGGTTTTTAAGTTTACTAATAAGTCAATTGCTGCAAATACAAATAACACATATCCTATATATTTAAAATGAACTATATTTTTTTTGGAAAATGGATCCTTATTAACTATAGAATCTACAAACCTTTTTATAAAAAACAAAATAACTACAATTCCCCCACTAAACAAAAACCTGGGGATAAATTCAAATAAATTTATAGTACCTTCACTTACTTGAATTACAAGCGCTAACATAAGAAACAATAAAACAACCATCAAAAGATAAATGATTATTTTCAATATTTTAGCTAAACTTTTTTTATAATACATTTTTTCCTCCTAAATTTATTTTAACTCATCAGAGAGATATTCAAGAATATCTCCAGGTTGACATTCTAATTCCCGACAAATAGCATTTAAAGTATCAAATCTTATTGCTCTTGCTTTGTTAGTTTTAAGAACAGAAAGATTAGATATGGTAATTCCTACTTTTTCCGATAGTTCAGTTAAGGACATATTTTTTTTAACAAGCATTAAATCTAAATTTACTTTTATGGACATATTATCCCCCCCTTTTTTCTGGAAGTATCTTTCTGTTCAAAATAATTATAACATTATTTTTCTTGTTAATCAATAAGTTTTTATTGTTTTTCAATAAATAATTACCGCAAAAAAGAATAATTCTCTTAATTAAGAGAATTATTCTGTACATATAGTAATTTTTATTCTACATAGCCAAATCCTAAAATAGTGAATGACTTATCCTCTTCACCTTCAGCCATCTTAATCTCCACAAGATGCTCCTTAGTAACTTCTTCCTGATACAATATTACTGGATTACAATGTGTCCAATTATTGATATGAGGATCAGCAGTCAGGATATATTCACCATCAACAAATACATCGGCTTTAGCAAATTCATTACTTCCTGAATCTTTAAACACAAGGACTAAACCTTTACTATTAATAGTCATTTTAAAGCTATCATCACCGGATGAAGCAGTTTTCATCCAATTATGTGGAAATTGAGCTGTACCATGTGAATCTCTATTCATCTCCACCATCTGAAGTTCAGTATCTACTTGATTAAATCCGCCTTCTTCAATTTTTGCTATATTAGTATTATCTTTTCTATCAAGTAAACTAACGTCTTTAAAATAATTTCCTATAACTGGCTCTTTATCTATCATTATATCTTTTTCATCTTTTGCAGCTTTTTTACTTTCAGAAAATAGATAAGCAAGACAATCTGCCATTACAGTATGTCCATCATTTGTTGGATGAAAAATATCATAAAAATATTGTCTTTTAGATATTACATTTCCCTCTTCTTTGCTCTGTTTAAATTGATCAACTACTGCATCTTTTACACTCACCATAGGCAAATTGTAATGGTAGCCAACTGGAGATAGCCTGTCCTGAAGGTTCCAGTCATTTTCAAATACACTGAAAAGAAGTATAACAGCTGGCTTGTTTTCTGCAAACAATGCCTTTAATACCAAACCCTCATAACAGACACCTTTTGTTTCATCTCCCTCATCATTTACTGCAAACTCTATTATTACTATATCAGGTTCTACCGTACCATCTCTTAAAATATCTCGCTGATAACGAATCATTCCCAATTCTGATGAAGTTCCTCCAACTCCAGCTTTAACAAAGTGTACATTGTCTTTATTCTTTGCAAATATTTCTTTAAACTTCTGATAAGATTTATAGGCATAAGAATTTGTATTAATAGGCTTTGCTGCTGCACCCTGTGTTATGGAGCCACCTATATAGGCAATAGTTACTTCTTCTCCTCGTTCAGCTTTTTCTATTACAGTCTTTAATCTTCTATTGTTACCCATACTTAACAATGATTTAGCAATCATAGTTTGATAGTCTTTAGAATCAAAATCAACAGCTTCTTCAATAGTAATCTCTGGGGCTTCAAAGCCATCATTTAGATAAAACTTGATTGATGCTTTTGCAATCTCACCTAGATTATCAAATTCAAAGGCAAACTTTCCCGGGACATCATCATCTTCGGACCATTGATAGTCTTCCAATTTTAAAACAGTTTCACTTCCATCAGCAGGACATGAAGCTTTCAAAGTAGTACCACTTTCGTATTTGTCCTTTTTGCCCCAGTTTTGCATTATGAAATTAATCGATCCACTGTAATCGTCGTCTGCTACAACAGATACACCAATACTATGGACTAATTTACGGAAACCCTGACAACTTTCAAGAAGTTTCAGCATCTCCTCATCTTCAATTCCACCTGTAAGTTTAGCTTTATTTTTTAAACGTCCTTCTAAGTATATTTCCTGAGAAGGCTTCCCCTGACTACGACTACTTGCTTCAATAACTGTATCTAGCATTATGTAAAAACCACTTCTCTTTTCAACCGGGTCTTTTGGTGCTGCAGGACCTTCTATCTTATTTTTCGCTTTTGAAGCATTTTCTTTTTTCATTCTCAAAACAACTCCTTAAATACTCTTGTTTAAAATTCAAAAAAATAATATACTTAATATATAGTATAGCAGAAATCTCAAAGAAAACAATAAAGTGAGTTCTTAGTTTCAGAGGGAGTTTTTTACACCCCGGGGCACTCCCAATTTAAATAAAACCCTACTAGAACATTAAGGTTGTCTCCCGCTGAAACTTAGTAAAACGAATCCAGGAGGTTAGTGCCACTTCGACCCAAGTCGATTTGGTAGTACTGGCCTCAACATTGCGTTTAGTATAGAAGAGGGCAGTGATCCCCCACTTAAAGAAGTGGGGGATTAGTGGCAGTTAGCTCTCGGATAAAAGTACAAATATCTATAGCTAAAAATTAAATCTTGGAAGGATGATTATTTATGTTCTCTAAAAATTCATTTGTCAAAACACCACCAATGGGATGGAACAGTTATGATTATTATGATACTACAGTAAATGAGGCTCAAGTGAAAGCTAATGCGGAACATATGGCTAAATATTTAAAACCTCATGGCTATGATTATATAGTTGTTGATATACAATGGTCAGATCCACAGGCCGGAACAAAAAGGGAGCAATATCAGTACATAAACTTCAGCCATTTTAATATGGATGAATATTCAAGACAGATACCTGCTGAAAACCGTTTCCCGTCTTCTAAAGATGGTGCAGGATTTAAGCCTCTTGCCGATTATATACACAGTTTAGGCTTAAAGTTTGGCATACATATTATGCGCGGAATTCCTAGATATGCAGCACATACACATATGAAAATTAAAGGTACTAATATTACTGCTGATAAAATAGCCAATCCCTATTCTATCTCCAAATGGAATCCAGATATGTATGGTGTAGATTATAATAAAGCAGGTGCTCAGGAATACTATAACTCAATTTTTGAATTATATGCAAGCTGGGGTGTGGATTTTGTTAAAGTAGATGATATTTGTAATACAAATATGTATCCAAATAACCCCTACTCAGCTGAAAAAGAACTTGAAATGATTCATAAAGCAATTGCTAACTGTGGAAGAGATATGGTTCTTAGTCTATCCCCTGGACCGGCTGTAATAGAAAAAGCATGGCACATGGAAAAATACGCTAATATGTGGCGAATCACAGATGACTTCTGGGATGATTGGGGTTTGCTTAAAAATATGTTTGAACGCTGTGAAATATGGCAAAAACATGTCTCTGAAGGATGCTATCCAGACTGTGATATGCTTCCTATAGGCTGGATAGGTAAAGGTTTCGGTGATGAGCGTTATACTAATTTTACTTTTGATGAGCAGAAAACAATGATGACACTATGGTCCATCTTCCGCTCACCACTAATGATCGGTTCTGAACTCACAAAACTTGATGAAGAAACCCTTAGTTTTCTTACAAATGACGAGGTACTCTACTTACTAAGTGATACTCATGGAGCAGAGCAAATAGAACGAGATGATAAACATGCTATCTGGTTAAGTAAAGATAATCATGACGATAGCTCTTACCTGGCGTTATTCAATTTAGCAGATGAAGATCAAACTCTTTCTATATCACTTGCAGATCTAAATATTAATAGAGAAGTAAGTATTAGTGATTTATGGGAGCATAAAGATCAAGGTAAAGTCAGCAAAGTAATAGAAACAAATATACCAGCACACGGAGCAGTTCTTTATAAAATCACTAGCGTTTAGACGCTTGAAAAGGAATCAATTAATAAAAAACCCTACATAGCAGAATCTTCTTCTGTCCTACTGTAGGGTTTTAACACAACTGTTTATTTACTTATAATTTCTCTTGTGTAATCCTAATATCATTTATCCCACCAGCACATGTCCTATCATCTTTAACCGCAAATTTTACTGTAACTAAGTCTTTATCTTCTATGAGCTTTTCTGGGATTTTATAAAATCTTCTATAAGACTGTCCGGGATTTTCTCTATCCAGACCCTCTTCAGCAATTTTTATCCCATCTATTAAAATATCAAATTCTCTATTATAAGTATCTCCTTCAATCTCAAAAGATGAATCATCTCCCCAATATTGAACATAAAGATAGTTATCACCATCATCAAGCTTCATATTATAACTAAAATAGGCATCATTACTACCCCAGGCATCACGCCAATAATATATTTTCCCATTCTCTACAAAACTACCATGATGACTGTTTTTTGATTTAAGGGTATGCCCTAATTCATCTTGCTGACCATCTGGCTCTACACTATCAATAGTAATATCATTTAATTTCTTTTCATATGAACCCTGTTCTTCATTAAGAAACCAGTATAGATTATAAAACTGATGATGAATCTTATAAAAAGGCATTAAAGTTAGATCCTCACCTGTAGAGGTATATTTGCCACTTATTTTAAATGTCAGACTATTAGCATCGACTAATTCAAGAAGTTCATTAATATTATCCCCTTCATAAAATAAGTGAGGGACATTTGTTGTTGTCATATCCAATCCTATTTCACTTATAAAGGTATCACTTTCTGGGTAACCATCTCTACCCAAAGCTGCTGCCAGTACAAGAGGACCATATCTAAATGCCACCTTATTGGGATTGTCCCGTGAAATATATTTTTCTAAACCCATTGGAATAGTCACTTCTATAGTGTCACCTTGCTTCCAATTTTTAGAGATTGTCATATAAGAAGCTTGATCCTGAGAATAAGTAGTTTCATTATTTACTACTGCAGTCATTTCACCATTGATCCAGGAAGGAACACGTAAGTTTATTTTAGCATCTCCGCTACCTTCAATAACTTTTATCAAAACCTTATCTTGATATGGATATTTTGTCTCCATTTTAATCTTTAATCCCTGTTCCTCCCAATTAAGCTCAGATGGAATAAATAGATTAATAAATAGGCTTGAATCATCTTCATAATAAATGCATTTACTATATCTTCCCGGATTTTCCATCCCGGTACCTGTACAACACCAGAAAGACTCATCTGCTGTACCATATATGCGATAATGACCTGGCAGTGTAGAAATAAAATACATCTTGTTGCCTGTTTCTGGATCCTGTGAGCCAAGAATATGATTATACAGTGCATTTTCATAAAAATCCATGTAAAAAGAATCCTTTTGCCAGCTAAAAAGATGTTCACTAAGTTTTAACATATTGTGAGTATTACAGGATTCACAGCTTTTAACTCCCAGGGTTTCAGCACCTAATGCTTCGAAGTGCTCTGAAATACTGTTGCCTCCAATTACATAAGAACGATTATTTACAACTGTTTCCCAAAAAAATCTAGCTGCTTTTTTGTAATTTCCATAATTAGAATCCTGTCCATATATCTCGGCAGCCCCAACTGCTTTAGGAACCTGTGTATTAGCATGAAGTCCAGTCAATTGGTCTTCTTCTCTCTCCAATGGTGATAAAACTTTGTCATGAGTAAACCTTCTTGCTAATCTAAGATAGTCTTCATTGCCTGTAATACCGTAAAGCTGAGCGAAGGAATCATTCATGCCCCCATGCTCAACATCAAGCATTTTTTGCATTTCTTCATCACTGAGATTATCAGTACCTTCCCTGGCCCAGTCTGCAAACTTAGATACAACTTCCAGGGCAACTTGATTATCCCCATATAGATATGCATCAATTAAGCCTTGATAAATCTTGTGTACACCATACCATGGCACCCAATAACCATCTGCCCAGTTATCTACTTCACCCGCAAATAATTTTTCAAAGGTTTCAATCTGAATACCACCAATATATCCACTACTTGTCTCTTTCTGTAAAAAATGCAGCTGTGAAACTGCATAATCAAGACCTTCTTTAAGAAGCTTATTTGCTGTAGCCTTGTATGTTATTGCAGCTGCACTCAGCCAGTGACCTAATGAATGTCCAGCCAGTGTAAATCTTTCATCGCCCCAATTATGAACTGCCTTAGCCTCCCAACCTTGATAACGCTTTGCACCATTTGGTGCTTCAAGGCCCTGGACCTCAAAACAGGGGGCCAAAAATCTATCTATATCAAAAGATAGCAAATACTCAAGCCCAAGTTCTTGACTTTCTTTAAAATCACTTTCTAGAAGTTTTACATTGTTAAGTTCAGAAAATTTAGCACTCATATTATGACACCTCTCACTTATTCACTATTGTTTAAAATCATATAGATTCTACACAGTTCATATCATTTCACCATTTGCTATTTCCCGGCTTTGAGCAAAAAGAGTCTATATCTTTAGCTTTTACATAAACAAGGACACCATCATATTTACAGGTAGTCTCATATAACAAATCATCACATTTTTTACAGATAGCTAAGCGATCTGTATATAGATTACTATCTACAATATCCTTTTCTTTTTTATTACTCTTTACTTTTTCAAGTATCTCGTAAATATCCTTCTCTTTTAAACGAACTGAAGAAGAACAACCTTTACAATTTCTTTTTAAAGCCATTTTCAAGATCACCTTTTTCAAACTAGCTTAATGTTAATAAAACAACTGAACTGGAAGGTAAATTTATTTCAATATTATTATCAGTTAAACTATAATCTTTAAATTCTTCCGGTTTAACAAGATCTTTATTTTCAAAAGTATTATGTGCATTAAGTTCATTAGCTGTTAAAACCCTGGCGCTGGAATCAGATACTTTATACTCTTGACTATTTAAAATACTATTGATTTTAATATCTTTATCAGGATTTAGATTACAGAGTGTGATATTTATTTCACCATTTTCATTAATTGAAGCAGAAGCATTTACTGCTGGAATACTTTCATCTCCGTCCTGATAATCTTCACAAACTAAATTAAAGTCTAATAAATCTGCATCTTGATGTACTTTGTACATTTCAAATACATGATAACTAGGAGTAAGTAACATTTCTTCTCCTCTTGTTAAAATCATAGCTTGAAGCACATTAATTGTTTGAGCTATATTAGCCATCTGAACACGATCACAGTTATTATTAAAGATATTTAGATTGATACCTGCAACTAGAGCATCTCTCAATGAATTTTGTTGATATAAGAATCCAGGGTTTGTTCCTTCTTCAACATTAAACCAGGTACCCCATTCATCAATTATCAATCCTACTCTTTTTTCCGGATCATATTTGTCCATGATCGTACCGTGTTTTTGAATGAGTTCCTCCATATATAATGTTTTCTTCATTGTAGCAAACCACTCATCTTTATCAAAGTCAGTAGCAGAGCCCTTATCTTCCCATACCTTTGGTACTGTATAATAATGAAGACTTAAGCCATCCATAAACTTAGCCGCTCTTTCCATTAATACTTCAGTCCAATGATAATCGTCAACATTTGCACCACCGGCTATTTTAAATATTTTATTATCTCCATAATTTCTCACATAGGTTTGATATCTCCTATACAAATCTGCATAATATTCAGGGCGCATGTTTCCACCACAACCCCAATTTTCATTACCAACACCGAAATATTTCAAATCCCAGGGCTCGTCTTGACCATTCTCCTTCCTCCAGTTAACCATAGGAGATTCACCATCAGAAGTCATATATTCAACCCATTGTTGCATTTCATATACTGTACCACTACCTACATTTCCGCAGATATATGGTTCTGTTTCTAGCTGCTTACATAGTTCAAAAAATTCATGAGTTCCAAAATGATTGTTTTCTACTACACCACCCCAGTGAGTGTTCAAGATTTTCGCCCTATTTTCTTTTGGACCAACACCATCTTTCCAGTGATATTCATCAGCAAAACAACCACCCGGCCAACGTAGTACAGGAATATCTATCTTTTTTAGTGCCTCTACTACATCATTTCTAATTCCATTGGTATTAGGAATAGGTGAATCTTCACCAACCCAAAAACCTTCATAAATACATCTTCCTAAATGTTCAGCAAAATGTCCATAAATATTTTTGTTAATTTTACCTTTTTTAATGTCTGTGTTTAAAGTTAACTTATTCATATTACCACCCTTTTTTATAGTTTTTTATTTAAATACAAAATCTCTAGCAAGTTCTATTCCAGAGTAAATGATCCGAAATGAGCACTTCCATCACCTTTATAAGTAAAGTACAGGGACTGAACTCCATCTGGGATTGCAATATCTGCAGAATATTCCTTCCATATATTTGAGAATTCAACTGGGATTTCACCTAAGACTTTACCATCCCAGGATGTTTTCACTTGAAATTTACCTTTACAATATCCACGAACTTTTATTTTAACTTTCTCAATACCATTACAATCAAAATACTTAAAGCCAGCTGTTGCAGACTCTTTCATATTAGCTATATATCCGATTTCTTCATCCCCATCTTTTCCATCCTGGGTTATCTTGGGGAACTGATTATTCATCCAGGAACAGGTCCAATCTGTATATACAGATTCTTCTTTACAATACAAGTTACAGGCTAGATAGGTTGGATATTCTCCTTCACCAATAAGTGGATTTTCTTTAGAACCACAGGAAGTCATCTCTACCTGAGTTATTTTACCTTTATCTGTAAATTCAATTTTTTCCATACAGGCCTGTCTACTAAAATTGGTTCCATTTGTATGTCTATGGTAAAAAATATACCAGTTATCATTTATTTCAACTATACTACCATGATTATTAGCACCATAAAACATAGGCTTTTCTGCTGGTTTATATGAATCAATATGAAGGTCAGAATTACTAACAATTACCCCCTGATACTCAAAACCCTTTCTAGGATCTTTACTGGTAGCATAGCACAATTCATGAAAAACAATTGAAGAATAGATAAAGTAATAAGTATCTCCCCTCTTTCTCATAGAAGGTGCCTCAAAAAACTCATGTCCTTCAAAACCACTACCCTCACTATAGGGTTCACTTGGAGCTATAAATACTGGTTCTTCAATAATTGTCAGCATATCTGGACCTAAAACAGTAGCCATTGCACCTTTTCTTGACTTATCGCCTTTAGCACAAAAACCTGTGTATAAATATGTTTTATCTCCTTCAGTCAATAATCCTGGATCAAATTGAGGTTGATCACCTTCTCTTTCACCAAGTCTTGTTCCATCTTGATAATGAACATAACCATAGAACTCATACTTACCAGCTGGTGTATCACAAACAGCCACAGATACTATTGGCATCTTATCAAGAACATAGTACAAATAATATCTGCCATCTGGTCCAACTGTAACATCAGGAGCATATAGACACATACTAGCATCTGGATTGAGGGGATCATCAGTTTTTTTGTAAATTACTCCTTCATAGCGCCAATCAGCCAGATCATCAACAGGAGCTGACCAACAGACATAATCATTCATACAATACACATAGCCATTAAATCGATCATGAGAACCATAAATATACACCCTATCGTTAAAAACATAAGGTTCAGCATCAGGGATATATTCCCATGATGGAAGATAAGGATTTACTTGTTGTTTTTTCATTTTTCATTCCTCCGTTTATTATTGTTAAATATTATAATTAAGATAATAGATTTATTTTCAGAAGCGTTAATAATTCACTTAGAATATTTTTCTATTAACTGAATGACATTCAAAAAATCTCCAGTTACGAGTGATTGAAAGAAGCTGGTTTAACAAAATTTCTGTTTGAACGAAGTGAGTTTAATTTTGTTGCTTCTTGAATAAAAGAGTAGATGGGAATTAGATTTTTTATGAATGATGTAATAGCAAAATATTCGTCTTATTTCTACCAACTAATTTATAAATTAATCTGTTAACAAAATTGAATATTTCTTATCTTTTTGAGTTTTAAAAGTAGATATACCATCTTCTCTTTTTAAATCTATCTGAGTATTATCCTGATAGACCTCAATATTTTCATCTATATATATACTACAATCATTGCCAGCCAGGGATTTAATTCTAACTTCTTTAAATTTTCCTGTTTCCCATCTGATATCAAGTTCAAAACCACCCCTTGCCCTTAAGCCTTTTACATAACCATTAGACCAGGCTGCAGGTAAAGCCGGTAAGAAATGTATCGCATCAGCATGACTTTGCAGAAGCATTTCAGCTATCCCTGCTGTTCCACCAAAATTACCATCTATCTGAAATGGCGGATGATTATCAAAAAGATTTTTATGAGTAGATTGCCTTAATAACTCCAGTACATTTTGATATGCCAGCTCACCATCCTGTAATCTTGCCCAAAAATTAATAATCCAGGCTCTACTCCAACCAGTATGGCCACCGCCATTTGCCAGTCTTCTTTCCAATGTAGTTCTGGCAGCATTAGCTAGCTCTGGTGTTTTATTTACCGTAATTTGATCCCCAGGATGAAGGGCAAAAAGATGTGAAATATGTCGATGACCAGGTTCAGCTTCATCATAGTCCTGACTCCATTCCTGTATTTGACCATCTTTCCCTATTTCAGGTTTAGGTAAACGTGCTAATACTGCAGCTAATTCCCTGGAAAAGTCCTCATCAATTTCCAGAATCTCTGTTGCCTTTATACAGGCTGTATATAGAGCATATATAATTTGTGAATCCATTGAGGCACCTTTACATACTGCACCCTTTTCTCCACTTTCTAGAATATATGTATTCTCAGGAGATACTGATGGACAGGTAATTAAGTATTCACTTTCAGGATCATCAAGTAAATAATCCAAAAAGAAGATAGCAGCTTCTTTCATGGTCTGATAAGACTTTTTCAAAAAATCTTTATTCGGATTAAATTGATAATGTTCCCATAGATGAAGACATAGCCAGGCTGCTCCCATCGGCCAATAGGATGCCGGTATATAGATATCCTGTGGTGCTGTATCTGCCCAGATATCAGTATTGTGATGTGCTAGAAAACCTCTACAATTATACATTTTCCTTGCTGTTCGACGACCATTTTCCCTCATTCTTTCAATCAAATCAAACAAAGGTTGATGGCATTCAGCTAGATTACATAATTCTGCTGGCCAGTAATTCATTTCAGTATTTATATTTATAGTATACTTACTATCCCATGGTGGACGCATATCCTTATTCCAAATACCCTGCAAGTTAGCAGGAAGAGAACCTTCCCTACTACTTGATATCAATAAATAACGTCCATATTGGAAATAAAGATTTATGAGAAACTGATCTTCTTCTCCTTCAATTACTCTTTTTAATCTTTCATCTGTGGGCAAAGTTATTATATCTTTTTCATCCAGAGATAGTTCCACTCTATTAAATAAAGCCTGATAATCAGCTATATGTTCTTTCAGTACTGATTTATATCCCTTTTCTATAGCCCTATAGATTCTATCTTTACATATCAATTCTGGTTCCTGATGGCGAAAGCTAGTTTCAGCATCTAGATAAAGAGTAAGTGAATTTACCTGGTTTACTATTAGATTATCTCCAAGAGTAAATACCTCTCCACCATCATTTACAGCCTTTATCATATTCCTGAAGATTATACCATCTTCGCCACCGCAATGGCCTTTCATTAACAAACTATCACCATCAATTGCAATCACCTGATCCATCCACTTATCTCGATCTAGATTAATTTTACAGGAGATGCTCCCTGGTTTGTTAGCAGAGAAATGGATAACTAATACTTGATCTACTGCAGAAGAGAATACTTCTCTATTATATTTAATCCCAGCTTTTTTATAGGAAACCCGTACAAGTCCTTCTTCCAAATCAAGCTCTCTCCGATAATCTTCAATCTCACCTTGCTTATAATAAAAATCTAGATAAAGATCTCCTAAAGTCTGATAAAACCTTTGTCCTTCTGGAACACCTGAAAAAGTCAGTGCTAGTAATTGTTCAGCTTCTTTTATTTTACCAGCAAAGATTAATTGCCTGATATCTTCTAAATGATCTAGTGCATCAGGATTGTTTCTATCTTGAGGACCTCCATACCATATAGAATCCTCATTTAATTGAATCCTCTCTCTTTCAACTTGACCAAAAATCATTCCACCCAGGCGGCCATTCCCAATAGGTAAAGCTTCTTCCCATTCTTTTGCTTCTTTCTTATACCAAAGTTTTAAATCCTTCATCGTTATAGGTCAGCTCCAAAAAATTTTTATATCCCCTAAATTTACAGGGGCAAATCGAATCTATTTTTACTATTCCATACCATAAAATTCTTCCTTTTTTAAACCTAAGTAAGTATCTGTTTTATCAACTACAGGTTTAATCTCCAGCATAGTTAAATGGTTTACTGGAATATTTAAATCAACTGTATAAATTCCCTTTTCCTCATAAAGTTTTTCATCTCTTTGGCGCGGTTCTGCTGCAGCCTTTAGTATCTCCAATTGCTCACTATTTAAAGTGCGTGGTTTCCCTAGATTGCTCCAGGTCTGCAATGGATTAGCATCTGCCCCTCCAACATCTTTTTTTATCATAATTACCTGTTCTGCAATAGAAGGTAGTGATAGACTATAGCTTAAATCAGAAGATTCTTTGGATTCCTCTG
The DNA here is from genome assembly GCA_037623315.1 of Halanaerobiaceae bacterium ANBcell28. GTDB lineage: Bacteria > Bacillota > Halanaerobiia > Halanaerobiales > DTU029 > JBBJJH01. Next base: position 15,108 of record JBBJJH010000021.1, on the reverse strand, counting down.
GATTATGCCAGTTCCAGGCTATAATAATATAACTATCATCTTTTTTAGTAACAAGAAGATGATCATCACGGTATAAAAGCTCATCCCCGGCTTTAGAGAAAAATTCAAAGGCATAGAAAGTTGGCTTTTTGATTGATTCTAGTGCAATAAGACCGAAACCACCATGGAAAACAGATTGAGGTACATCTTTCTCCTCAAAGACATCACTAAATGTCCAGTATGAATAAGAATCTGCATATTCTCCAGCTTCACTTAAGATACGAGCAATATATGCTGCATGAAAATCCGTATCATGAACAGGACAAAGTGGCACATAAGAGCTATTAAACTCAGTGATGTGGAGTGGTAAATCCTTAATTTGAGAATAATCGTCCATAATCTCTCTAGTTTCTTTTAGTTCATCAATCATATAAGTAGGAGCATTTAAGCTATGATAACTGTATTGTCCACTTGCAGTTGGCATATTAGCTGTGTAGCAATGTCGAGTAATAAAATCCAGAGGAGAGTCATTTTCAATACAATGCTCAAAAAATGATCTCAACCATTTCTCAGTTTCAACTCCACAAATAGATGGTCCTCCTACCTGAATGCGTTCATCAACTTTCTTAACTGCTTCAGCTGAATAATCATAAAGCTTGAAATACTCTTCCATAGAACCTGCCCAGAAGCCGATATTAGGCTCATTCCAGACCTCAATCGGCCAGTTAATTACCTCTTCCCTACCGTATCGTTCAATTAAGTGCTCTAGAGTAGCTGTAATCAAATCTGCCCATTTTTCATATGAAACAGGTGGTGTTACATTCCCTTTCCAATAAAATATTGTTTGCTCTCCTGTTTTAAGCTTTTCTGGCATAAAACCAAGCTCCAGAAAAGGTCGTATCCCATTTTCAAGATAAGTATCCATAATACGATCAAGATAGGTAAAATTATAGGAAGTATGTGTTTCACCATCAAGTTCAAATTCCCGATAAATCCCTACATCATCACAAAAAAGTCCATGTCCACGGATATACTTGAAGTTTATCGTTTTTTGAACTAATTCTAAGTGATCCACATACTCTTTTTGCAGTGCCAGTCCCAACCTACCTGTACCTACACAGTAACTAGCATTGTTCTTAAAAGGCTTGCCTGAACCAGGTATTTTTATTTCTTTTGACATAAAAAATCCTCCTTTTAAATCTCATTCTTTCTCATTTCTTAATTTCAATCCTATTATCTTCTAATGATTAATATATGTATCCTAATCAAAGCTCTTATTCCTTATTAAATATTTCTCTGAATCATTCAATAACAATATCAATAGATACCTCTGCTATGTCCTTGTTTAAATCTTTGTCTTCTGTCAGATCCAGTCTAGGATATCCGTCTATATCAAAATGAACACGACGCAAACCTGAACATCTAGGTGCATCTACTCCTGGTCTTGCATGATAAGCATTCCAGATATCTCCCTCATCATCGATAACGTAAGAATTATGTCCTGGACCATATTCTCCAGGTACACTACGGGAAGTAAGTAATGGATAGTTAGTCTTTGTCCAATTAGATGGATCCATTAAATCTGCATCTACTTCTGTAGTTAAGAGCCCAACAACATAGGTAGCATCAATTAAAGCACTGGCAAAAGTTAAGAAAAGCTTATTATCTCTAAAAAGAGCAAATGCCCCTTCATCAACAAAAACATTATTATTAGCCCAGCCATATTCTGGTTTAGATAGGACTACTGGATCATTTGTCAATTTCCAGGGTTCAGCCGGATCTATTTTTGCTATATATAGCCAGGCTCCAAGATCCTCTGGTAAGAATTGGCGTTGTGACCAGACAACATAATGGTCCTGTTTGACATTAAAATATGTCATATCTAAAGATATTGTTTTACCTGCTTCACATAAATAACTACCATCTTTTTTTACTACACGGTAAGGTCTTGACCAGTCCTCTTTATTAATTGGATTTCCACCTTTTTTTAACTTCATAACATGAGATTCTTCATAAAAAAACTCACCATTAACTGTAGCTCCATGAAAAATATATAATTCTCCATCAATTATATGAAACTCTGGAGCCCATAAAAGTCCTTTTATATCTTCATAAGTTTTAGTATCAAGTATTAAATTCTCTTCAGCCTCTAACAATTCTGGAATACTATCTGCTTCTCTAATATATAAGCTATTATTTCCATCAGCATCATTAGTAGCTATAAAATAATATTTTCCATTCCATCTACCAATAGCCGGGTCTGCTCGATTAGTGGCTATTGGAAACGAGAAATGATCCTGATGAACTTTACCTTTTATTTGATATTTTCCAGGATTACTCCAGTCAATAGTGTCAAAACCCCAATCTACTTTTTTTCTAGCTTTTGTTCCATCACTATAAATAGCTGTCGCTTTAACAGCTTCCAAATCTTCTTTAGATGAAACAATCACAGTATCAGGAAGTTCTATTTTTACATTATTAGGTACTGTAAGTTTTAAACGAAGACGTTCTGCTTTTTCTTCTGATATTTCTATAATATTTCCAGGGACTATTCCTTCAATATCAGCAGCAATTTCTTCTCTATTAAAGGATTCAATTTCCTCTGCTTCACTTACTGTATTAAAATCAAATATATCTTCAATAAAGTTCTGATAATAATTACCATCTTCATCACACCACTTAATAACATAAACTCCTTTTTTCTCATCATAAAAACAAATTACGTCATCTATGTATTTATTACCATTAAGATCAATTAAGCCAAGTTCCTCATACTGCAATAAATCTGTTGATGTAAAGAGTACAACTTTTCCTTTACTTTCTTGATCATTGTTTCCACCTGCTTCAGTACGAACAGCAACAACTCCAAAATTTCCATCGTCTAAGTAAAAAATATAAGGGTTTTTTAGGCTTTTGGCGTTAAGTGAACCATCTTCATTTTCTGTTGCTTTAGCAAACAAAACTCCTGAATTATGATTTAAATCTTGAAAATTTATGCCATCATCACTATAAGCAAGATGCATACTATATGCTAGCTTAGGCGAATAAATCAAATCATCTTTCGGTTTTCTCGTATAAGAAAGGATATAAGTATTGTTATTATTTCTTTCCATAGTCATAATAGACCTCCTAAATAAAGTGAGTTCTTAGTTTCAGAGGGAGTTTTTTGCACCCCGGGGCACTCCCAATTTGAATAAAACCCTACAAGAACATTAAGGTTGCACTCCAGAGTACTACTATTTTAACATTAATGGTGTCTCCCACTGAAACTTAGTAAAACGAATCCAGGAGGTTAATGCCACTTCGACCTAACTCGATGTAGTAGTACTGGGATCAACATTGCGTTTAGGATAGAAGATCGCAGTGATCTCCCACTATAGAAGTGGGAGTTTTAGTGGCAGTTAGCTCTCGGATAAACTTTTTATTACTAAGTTATTTTAAATATTTATCAAAAAAAGTAATTATAATATCCATTATTTCTTGTTGTTGCCAATGATCTCCACCATGCTCTGCTCCTTCAACTATATAACGAGTAGAATCTACACCTTTCTCAATTAATGCCTGGTGTAAGATTTCTGTTTGACTTGGAGATACAAGACTATCATTACTTCCATGCATCAAAAGAAAAGGCGGTGTTTGGCTAGATATATAGCTTATAGGGTTAGCTGCTTCAACTTTTTCTTTATCAGCCAAAATTCCTCCATCTTGACCTCCAAAACCAGGAACACCATTTACTAACAAGGCTTCCGGAGCACCAGCAGACATATGTATTTTTTGAATTTCTTCTGTATAATCTGAACCTATTTTACTTAAATCAGATAAACCATATATATCAACAACTGCCTGAACATTACTGTTCACCTCTAGATTTACCCCTTTTTCAAACTCCTTGATACCATTAGTTGTTCCAGCAAATGCAGCTAAATATCCTCCAGCTGAATCCCCCATTACACCTATTTTATCTGGATTAATATTAAACTTATCAGCATGTACTTTAAGAAAACGAATTGCTGATTTAAGATCAAGTAAGGGTTGTGGGAAAGTAACCTGGGGTGCTACACCGTACTCTATACTTGCAACAAGATAGCCAGCTTCTGCTAAATCAAGCCTTTGTTGAATATAATTGTCCTTATTAGCAGCAAGAAAGCCACCACCAGTTATGAAAACAACTGCAGGTTTTTCTTCCCTTGAATGTGGAACTAAAAGATCCATTTTCAATGCAACATTTGAAGAAGAAAAATTAGAAACCTGGTCATAAACAATATCAGATATAAATTGAACCATAGGACGTTTGATTTCAACATTAAGCTTTTTACTTTCAAAATTTTTCTCCATAAATTCTTCATTCATAAAAAATTCACCCTATCCAAAATATTTATTTAAATATTCCTTGACTATAGTAATATAAACCACTTTTCCATATATTCCAGTCATGTCCACCTTTATCCTCAAACCAAATATGAGAAAGATTATTTTCTTTCAAATAAGTATGTGTTCTTTCACTAACAAATAAAAGATCATCTCTATCTCCACATGATATCCACAGCAAAGCTACTTTTTCTTCTACAAGTTCTGGATTGGTGATAAGTTCTTCAGGCTCCTTAGTATTTGGAGCAGGAGAAAAAGCCCCTATCCATTTGAAATAATCAAGATTAGAAAGTCCAATATTTAAAGCTTGGCCTCCACCCATTGATAATCCTGCAAGTGCTCGATTTTCCCGCTCTGTAAATACAGAATAATTTGATTCTATATAGGGAATAAGATCATTTAAAAGATCATACTCAAAGGTTTCAAAGGCTTTAATTTTATCAGGGGCAAATATATCTCCAATAGCTCTATCATCTTTCATGGCCCTTCCATTAGGTAGAACAACAATCATATTTTCTATCTTGCCTTCTGAATACAAATTATCTAGAATATGATGAGGTTTACCATGATTATACCATTCCCTTTCATCGCCACCAATACCATGTAAAAGATATAGAACATTATACTGTTCTTCTTCTGAATAGCCAGGAGGAGTGTAAACTAATGCCTGGCGGTTACTATCTATAGTCTCGGAATAATATTCTATAGTATTAACTTTGCCCTTATCAATATCAAATCTTTGAGAATCAAAACCTGATGGAACTATACCAATTTCAAAATCAAGCTCGATATCACCATATTGATACATTTCATTTGCATGAGTACTAAGAGTTGTAATTAAAAAAATCAAGAAAAATAAAAGAATATATATTTTATCCATATTACCCAAACCCTTTCACCATATTTTTGCTTACTGGAATCCTGAATTATAAACGCATTGTTGATTCCAGTATGACCATATTCGATTAGGCCTTGCTGGAATCCTGAATTATAAACGCATTGTTGATTCCAGTATGACCATATTCGATTAGGCCTTGCTGGAATCCTGAATTATAAACGCATTGTTGATTACAGTATGACCATATTCGATTAGGCCTTACTAAAAGCTTGATTTAACATACGCATTGTAGCTTTTAGTATGACCATATTCGATTAGGCCTTGCTATACAATGCTTATTTTTATCTCTATACATTTTCTTTCTGATAATTAAAATATTCGAAGTCAACATAACCGCCAATTTCCTTACTAGCATAGTTAAACAAAGCAATTCGATATCCCATAAAATGATCTAAAGTGTATTTCATCTTCAATTCTTGACCAAATTTAATCCAAAGATCACCATCTATAGAATAATAGAAATTAGCAAGATCAATACTATCCTCAAAATTAAATTCTATTTTCAAGAAGATAGTCTCTCCTGCAAAAAGCTTTCTTTCAATCTCTTTCTCAGAACCATCACCAGCATTTACACAGAAACTAATATATTTATCTCCCTTTTCATCTACTTTAATTCCAATAGTTCCAAAACTATTTTGTAAAGCGATCATTCCTGCGTAATCCCCAATCTTCATATTGGATATATCCATCTTAGTACTGGCTATACAGCCTGGACCTTCAGTACGCTGGGTTAGTGTATTACGTGCATGTAGTACATTATCTGTTATATTTGCTGTTTTCAAACGTAAATAACCAGGCCTTTCAGTTAAGGACCATTTCTGATTATCCGGATTGTGATTCCACTGCCAGTTTAATGCCAGCTTGTTTTCCTGATAATTAAAGTCATCACTTATTAACAATGGTACCGGTGTTGAAGGAGGTAAAGGAATTTCCAATTCTTCTGGAGCCTTACCATCAATACCAATCATAGGCCAGCCATCTTCCCAATTCACTGGTAAAAGATAAGGTATCCTGCCAACTGCATCATGATCTTGAAAGAGCATTGCATACCATTCACCATCTTTAGTATTAAAAATAGCCCCCTGGGCAATACCCTTGTTGTGATATCCCATATCATCATCAAAGAGGATCTTTCTTTCATATTCTCCCAAGAGTTCCTTTGAACGATAAGCTATTTGTCTTCTACGCTGATTACCATCACTGGGCCATTCAATAAACAGGAGATAATAGTAGCCATTTATTTTATATGCATGGCAACCTTCACACCTTAATCCAATATTATCTTTCTTAGTTTCCAGTAATAATTGATTAACACCGTCAGCTTTTATTGCACTTAAATCTGCTGTCAACTCAGCTATTCTAATATCACCACACCCGTATATAACATATACTTTATCTTCATCAAACAATAATCCAGGGTCATGATAAAGTCCATCTATTACATAACGATCCCAATTACTTTCTTCAATATTTTGTGTATGATAAATATAGAATTGATTCATATCATTACTGGAAAAGCAGACATAAAAAGTCCCCTGATGATAACGTAAACTGGCTGCCCATGAACCCTGTCCATAGATATCTTTGCCATTTAGAAGATTATGAGCATCATTATCTTCTAAAGTACTATATACATAACTAACTATTTCCCAGTCTTTTAGATTCCTTGACTTCATAATAGGACAGCCAGGCATGCTATGCATACTTGTACTTACCATATAATAAAAATCTCCAACTCGTATTAGATCTGGATCAGGTAGATCCGCCCAGAATAAAGGATTTTTCAAAATAGTTTTAGACATTTAATTACCACCTTATAAACCATAGTTAGACATAGTTAATATAATTACATATATACATCAATGATTTTACTTGCTTTTATTTCAGAATAATTTCTGCTCTCAGGCAGAAGTTATTTTTCAAAACTCCAGGCATCAAAATAAAAAGCTTCACCTGCAAAAATAAAGAACAAATTATGTTCTCCACTAAGATTTTCAAGATCTATACTTACTTTTTCAAAATTATCCAGACTACCTGTGTTAGGAACTTCTAGATACCCTATAGCATCATCATTGATATAACCAGCAACAATCTTGATGGCATTTCCATCACTATCGCATGCTACCTTTGCTGTAAAACTATATGCTCCATCCTGACCAAAATCCACTCCAGAAACACCAATATAGCTTCCATCGTTCATATCTGTTACGACCATATTAAGAGGAAAATTTTCAGATGGCTCATTAGTTTCTTTAACACTGATACCAGAGCTCCAGGCCATAGTTTCAGCCTCATTTACTTGATAGGGATTGAGACTTTTTACTTGTTCCACCCCTCTTCTTGTTGCTACAATGGGTTTGATAGTACCGTCTTCAGCAATAGTAACTTTATCTATGTGAGTGCTACGATATCCACCAGTATAGTCCATAGAATCCTGTAATATCTGAGAGTGATATAGCATATACCATTGATCATTAAATTTAATTAAGCTATGATGATTATTTCCTCCACTACCAAAAAAACTTCCCGGGTTTTGAAGAATTACATCCTGATATTCCCATGGCCCCATAGGGCTCTCACTTGTCATATAAGCTATAGTACCAGCTGAAGGTCTATGTTCACCTTCAGCTCCAAATCTACTTGCAAAGTTCGTACTATAGGAAAAATAATAAGTATCTTCAATCTTATTCATATAGGCAGCTTCAAAAAAGAAAGGTGCTTCTACTACCTCTGGTCTTCCAGCCAGGCTAATCATATCATCGCCTAACTGAACTGCTCTGGCAGTATTGGGCATTTCTCCTTGTCCTTCAGGTACACCGCCACCAAAATACAAATATCCTTTTCCATCATCATCAATAAAGACTCCTGGATCAAAAAGCCATTCAACTCCACCTACATTTTCTGTAGATCTTGAAATAAGAGCTCTACCAAGTGGATCTTCAAAAGGGCCTACTGGACTGTCACTAGTTAATACACCAACACTATTAGCATTATTAGAAAAGTAAAGGAAAAATTTATCCTCACCATCTATAATCTTATAAGTAGCATCCGGAGCCCACGATAAACCTGCCCACGTTGCTTTACCGGTCCCTCTACTACCTATATTAATTTCACCATGATCAGTCCAGTTTACCAAATCAGCTGATGATATACGATTGATAGTAGTAATTTGCCCATAAGTATTCTCAACAATGTTTCCTTGATTATCTCTTTCAATAATGTCATTAGTCATATATACATACAACCTACCATCATGTACCATTCCAGCTGGATCTGCACCAAATTTATGAGCCATTAAAGGATTGTGATGATTCAAAGATTTATAATGATTTGCTAAATCAAGATCCTGAAAAACTTCAGTCAAATTATCATTATCTGCTAATACAGCAAACTGAAAAATAAACAATACTAATAAAATGCATAAAGTTGAAACTATCCTGATTTTCTTAATCTCAATCCACTCCTTTATAATCTAATACCAATTGCCAAAACTTTACAATAGACTTCCTGGTTAGTCCTTTGCTATATGAACGTTCAAAAAGCTCCTGCCCCGCATGGAAGGTTATGAATGGTTTACAAAACACTGTGCCAAAGTTACTAGCCTAATTAGTTTGTTTTGTAATTCATAGCCTGGAAGAGGAGCTGGCAACCTAAATTTCAAAATAGTAGTGCTCTGGAGTAGAATTAGCTTTTTTCTGTGAATATAGTTATGACTAACCAGGCTTTACGCAGTATATTCAACTGCTAAATTTTGAACTTAATCATCTAATCCTCTATATTCAAAGTAATCAAAATCTGCAAAATTCTTAGTCTCTGATCCATTGCTACTGGCATATAAACCAAGACATGTACCAACAAAACCTCCTGCAACATCGGTACTTAAAATCCTGGCATCAACATTTTTTTCAAGAACTTTATAATCTACAGAATCACTACTATAATAGAAGGTAAGATCTTGACCATCAGCTTCTACCTTCAAATATATTTTTTCTTCAGCATATTTAGCTTTTGCTATTAGTTCTTCTTTACCAGAAGAACACTTAATAAGTTTTATTACTCTTTCATTATTTTCCTGGCTTAAAACAAAACGATAATGATACTCATGATTTTGATGTAACACTATACCAGCTTCTTCATTTTCTTCTGGACTAAATTCCATGGAAGTACTAATTAAAAAACTCATATCTTGCTGTCTTTTTGCAACAAAAACAGGCTTATTTTTTTCACTTAACTTATCCTCAGCCAGTTTAAGTCTTAAATGACCAGGTCTACTTTCCAGGTCATAGTTATCAAAGTTAGTATTTCTAATATAAAGCCATTTTTCGCTTAATTTATCACTATCAAAATTATCACAAAGACTTTCTTTAGGCCATGGTGTTATTGGTAAATCAGGATAGGGAATTCTTTCGGATATTTTTCCTTCGCCTGGACAAACAACAGGCCAACCATCTTCCCAGATAAGTGGAACTAGAAAAGTCTCTCTTCCAAGATTACGATAATATCCACCATAAGGTCTTGAAGCCAAAACAACCATCCACCATTCATCATTTTGGGTTTTCACAAAATCCCCATGTCCCACATTAACAATAGGGTCATTGTTCCCTAAATGTCTATGTGTTAAGATAGGGTTTTTAGGAAAGCCTTGATAGGGGCCTGTGATATTTTTACTGCGGGCAATTGTAACAGCATGATCTGGCCCAGTTCCACCCTCAGCAATTAATAAATAATAGTAGCCATCTTTTTTATAGATATGAGGACCTTCTGGCCAGATTGCAGTTTTCAATGCACCTCTCCATAGAGAATGTTTATCTCCAACAAGCTTCATTTCTTCTAAATCTAACTCCTGTAAATAAATTTCACAGTCACCATTATAGCGATATCCTTCTGGATTATTACGATTTCCACAATAATAAACCTTGCCATCATCATCAAAAAACAAAGAAGGATCAATTCCAGGAGCATCATCCAACCAATATGGATCTGACCAGGAGCCAGCAGGATCTTTACTTGTAACAATAAAGTTCCCTTTACGAATATTAGTAGTTATCATATAAAATGTTCCGTTATGATACCTAATTGTTGGTGCAAAAATCCCCTGAGATTGCTCATGATTTTCTAACTCTAGTTGAGATGGACGATCTAGAACATGTCCAATCTGTCTCCAGTTTACCAAATCCTTACTATGAAAAATAGGTACACCAGGGAAATAAGCAAAAGACGATGTAACAAGATAGTAATCATCTCCAACTCGACACATTGATGGATCTGGATAAAAACCTGGCATTATTGGATTCTTAAACTCTTTTCTTTGATAATCTTTTTGATAATTGTTCATTTTTTATTACCCCTAACTTATATTTTTTAAATTTTTTATTATAATAATAGTCGTTGAGATTAATATATGTATATTTTTTTAATCTAAACGCTTAAAAATTAAAAGCTTATTAAATGTAAAATTAATAATTAAAAATTTTTAATCAGCTTGTATTTCTTTCTTTTAATTCTGACCTCACTTTAATATGTGACAATTTTGACATATCGCCATTTATTCTTTTAAATAAAATCTCCATGGCTTGATTAGCCATTTCAGATTTTGGAATAGACATAGTAGTCATTTTAGGAAAAGTATATTGTGCAATACTATCGTCAAAGCCCATTACAGCAATATCTTCAGGAACTTTCCTTCCACATTGATATAATGCATCAATTACACCTGCACCCATTATATCATTGAATACAAAAACTGCATCTATATCAGGAGAACTATTTATCATCTCTTTTACTAATCCCTTTATTTCCGATTTATCAAAACCAGTAGAAAATCGAACAAGATCTTTATTATAGCAAATCCCCGAATCTATTAGCCCTTTTTTATATCCCTTTAGCCTCAATTTTGTAGTCTGACTATTTTCAATTCCAATAAAAGCTATATTTTTGTATCCTTTTTTACTTAAATATCTAAGAGCCTGCCTGGTACCTTCTACATCATCACATGTAACTGTATCTATATTAGAATTATTTCTTGCACCAGCTAGTCCTACAATGGGTATATTTTGGGATAATATCTTCTCTATAAAACTTATTTCTTCAATTTCCCAGGTTAACGTGGTAATTACCCCCGCAACCCTATTTTCTATTAATGAATCCAGATAGTATTGAGCTCTCTCCTTTTGCCCATCAGTATTACACAAATATACCCCATAATCATTTTTAAAAGCTATATCCTCAACTACTTTTGCCAATTGGGGGAAAAATTGATTGGTAATAGAAGGCACTATATAACCCAAAGTATTATTTTCTCGTTTTGAAAGTGAACGTGCAATACGATTAGGCACATAATTTAGCTCATCTATAGCACTTTCCACTTTTTTTGTAAGCTTAGCACTTACCTTTACACCAGATTTCTTATTTATTACTGCAGATACTGTAGCAACAGAAACTCCTGCTAGTTTTGCAACATCCCTTATGGTAGCCAAAAATATCCCCCCAGATATATCTATAGCAAAATCTAACCGTTTAGATTTCTATTATTAGAATAATCCATATTATTTCTATTGTCAAATGCAAACTATATATTTTAATCTATTTAATAAAATATATAGTTTGCAAGACATATAAGGACTCTACCTTAATTATTAGCAGATATATAAATAGTCTTAATGCTATACATTGGCATAGTAACTATATTATCAGAACTCAAACTACCTTTATCAATAAACATATTAGAAATATCAGCAATCCTACCATCTTCTCCATCTAAAATCGGTCTAGCATCAGAAAAATATATTTCTGAATTATCAATTTTAAAATCACCTATATCAAGTTTTACACTTTCTTCACTTAAACCAGTATTTATTAATACTATAACTAATTCATCTTTATCTGGAGAAGCAAAGGCAGAAACCTTAATTCTATTATTTCTAGTAGAAGGAAAACTTACATCTACTCTTTCATATCCTGGTCTTATAAACTTAGAAAAATGTTTTAGTGCATAATATCTCTCATGTACAATATAGCCTCTATCATATTTCCAACTGCTAGGTAAATATGGATTTTCTAAACCGATAAAACTTCCTGGTAAGGTCCATACTAAATCCCAATGCAAATAAGCCTCCACATCTTGGACTGTTAACGAATTGTGTATAAGCCAGGCAGTTTGAAGTCCAGTGCCCTCATAATATTCTGTCTGCCATTGAGGAATATCAGGATATCTTTCATTTAATCTTTCCATATTCAATCTGAAAAGTCCATCTGGATTTGTAACATCACCACCTTGATATAAATGATGTGCTATTCCATATAGCGATTCAGGATTTTTCTCCAAAATTGCATCTACATATCGACTAATTCTATTTGCATCAATTGACAAAGATTCTGGTCCTAACATTTTGGGTGGATTATCCAGATTTTGAATCTCTTCATAAACTGCATTAAATGCCTGATCATAGCCTGCTATGTTTTCAGTTTCCCTGGGTTCGAATAAACTACCATCATAATCTACTTCCCAGTCAGGTTCATTTTGAATACTTATATAATCAATTGAGATACCATAATCTCTGTATTCTTTTATAAGTTCATACCAATATTCACCAAATTCCTTGTACATAAAATTTCCATCGCTATCTTTTTTTAAAGTAGCCATATCACTACCAACAATAGAATTATTACTTTTTAAATAAGATGCTGGAGACCAGGAAGACATTAAAACTTTAATTTCCTCGCCCCTTTCTGCAGCCTGTCTTTTGGCTTCTTCATATATAGCTAAATCTGAAGATGGATTAAATCTGAGATCATAGCGATAAGTATTTTTTAAGCGGACTATAGATAAACCTGCATCCTTAAAAAGAAGATCATAAATTTCTTGACTGTGTTTATGTTCAGGTAACCAATCAGACCACCAGGCAAATGATCCTCCAAAACCGGTAATTGTTTGATGAGTATTATCTATATCAATAACACTATCAATCACATTAGCAAAAACATTGGTATTCATAATTAAGACTAATGTTAATAAAATTATAAAAGTTACAAAATTAAATTTTTTCATTTTAGTCCTCCTCAAAATTAATATTTTAAATTAATTATACATATTAAAAGATATCTAACTTTACTTTTATAATATAATTATAACTAAGAGTAACTTTTCTGACTATTATTTAATTTGCTATTTTCTTGTCTTTTTTTGCTGGCATATTTTTTTCTATATTCAGAAGGACTTAATTTACTATACTTCTTAAATATACGATTAAAGTAACTAAGACTACCAAAATTAATTAATTCTGCAATTTCAGTAATAGTTTTATCAGTTTCATACAAGAGTTCTTCAGCCTTACGAACACGTAACAAATTTTTATAATCAATAAAACTATGTCCCAACAATCTTTTAAAAGTACGAGAAAAATTATAATAACTCATATTAGCCATTTTAGCTGCATCTTCCATAGACATATTTTCTTTGGGATAACTTATCATTGAATGTAAAACAGGTTGAATGCGGTAAAGCTCATGAAGATCTTCTAAATCATCTGTATTATCTGAGAACACAAGATAATCATTCTCAACTAACTCAGAAAATAATTCTAAAACCAATCCTTTTAATTTCCATATATTTGTGATTTTCCCCTTTTCAAAAGTGTATTCCTGATTGGGAAAACTAGCCTTTGCTTTATCTTTTTCACAAAGCGAATGTAGTTTCAATATCATTTGACCGATAGGACTTTTATCAACTATATTAATCACCATATCCTTTTTAATCTTTTTCCCTTGAACAAGCATAGTCTTGTCAGTAAAACCCATATTACCTGCATCTAAAAAGTTCATACTTAACTGTAATATCATGTGTTCTGAGGATTGATTATCTACATATGAAATAGCATGTGGTTTTAATACTGGAATAAAAACTAAATCACCCTTCTTACACACTTTAGATTTACCATCAAGGAATAATTTCATCTGGCCGTTTAAAATATAAATTAATTCAAGGTGAGTATGGCAATGATTTGGAAAATTGGGCTGAGAACTCTTATATACATAACAGCTTATTTTTTTCTCATGAGCTTTTACTTCTTCCTGAAGGTTTTCCTGATATAACATTTTCTCACTCCTTCTATATTTATATCATATATGGTTCATATAAATATATCAATCATTTTTTAATTCTTCTCTTTATTTGCTAATGATAATTTCTTTAAATAAAAGTGGCTGTCTTCAAATGGATTGATAAAACCATTCAAAGCAGCCAGCAATATTATTTTGATATTTGTATAAATTTTAACACCTATTAATTATTTTTCTATCTTTACTGTTAAATACTAAAGAAAAGACATCATTCATTTCCATATCTTCTACAATTGGTTGATATACAACTACTCCAAATTCTTTTTCCATTTATATATCAACTCCAAATGTTTTTATATACTATTAGCAAATCGTCTTAAACTATAATTTCTTTGAGCCTCAACAATTGTTCTTCTACTTCCACTTTAGCATCTGGATTAACTTTATCTATATTTACTAGTGGACATCCAGAATCAATTTTGTCATAATGCCTTCCATACTCAAGGGTTACAATTTCTATAGGATAAGTGGATAGTAAGTCATTAAGGTAGTCATATCCCTCATCCTGTATTTTTGTATGTCCTTGTATAATACCATCTTTTTCTTCCCAACCATTTATATGTATCTCATATACCTTATCAAGTGGCAATTTAGAAACATAATTTTCAAAACTTTCTCCTCTTTTTACAGAACTCCAATATGCATGGCTGATATCATACAAAAACCTTGAATCAGATTGATTAATTATCTCATCCTGAATTATTCATAGCAACTTTAAATTGAACTTTAGCCTGTAATTCTTTAAT
>JBBJJH010000020.1 GCA_037623315.1 Halanaerobiaceae bacterium ANBcell28 | reverse complement strand
TTTATTTTGAAAAAAACATATAAAATATAGATAAGATAATCTGCTAAATTACACTCTAAGCTTTCACTTACAAACTCATACTCTTTCTCATTTTGATTAATAATATTTCTTAAGTCATCTAGACTATTCCTACTTTCAATTAATCTAGTCTCCGCTGAATCAAGATCTAATTTTAATAAACCTAGATTAACCTCTTCCTGAAAATCTCTTAAGTCATCTAGATATGATAAATAAGCTGTATGATATTCATCCATAGAGTTTTCTAACTCTTGTAAATATCTATTATTCCTATTGTCGATAAAAGCCATTAATTCTTCCTGAGCTAATTCATACCAGCTCTCCAACATATCTCTGGCCAATTCCGGAGAAGTATCCCGTAAGCTCAGTCTAATAATACTAGTATCTCTATCAATATCTATGTTTAATTTATTACTTAAGTTCTCATAAGATATATTCGAGCTTTCCTCACGTAAATTATATTCCTGTATAAGTTCTTCAAGAAGTTCTGCTCTATAAAAGAAATTATTATATACTGTATTATCTAATTTCTCTCCATTAATTAAAGTAAAGGAAGGAGCATATAAAGTGGCATTAGCCTGAAATACTTCTGACAAATAAAAATGACTTACAAGTGCTGCAAGTAATACAGCAAAAAAAACTGTCCCCACGATAAGAAGCTTATTCTTCCAGAGCAAGTTAATACATTCTTTCAAATCAATTTCTGCATATTCCTGATATGAATCCTGATACATAAAATACTTTACCCCCGCTATTTAATTTTAGTAAATATAAGTAACTTATCTTTTTCATCATTATATACCTTTTCATTATATATTTCTTCATTTTAGAACAAAACCCTGCAAAATTACACTTTTTTATTTCTTAATTTATAAATCCTCATTATTAGTCATTGAAATAGTTAAATATTCTACACTTAAGATTATCTATAAAGTAATCTTTAGTGATTAATTAGATACCTAATTAGCTCTTACTAAAGGATCGAGTCATTGTAGGATTTATATTTAGCGCTGATAAATCTATCTGCATAGCAATAAAAAACCCCTATATCATCTAGTCTTAAATGATATAGGGGTTAAATTTACATATATAATTTATATATCTTTATGAAAGTCTTCCTAAAAAAACTCTCTCATTATCAGCCATTGCTTGCTGCTATGTCTTCTTTTGCTTTAGATATTTCTTCTAGAACTTTGCTCTGAGCTTTTCCTACTCCTACATAGTATAGACCTTTTTCTTCTACTTCTTCTTTCTCATATACATTTCGTAAGTCAAAGAAGACATTGCCTGCTAATAGATCTTTTACTCTACTTAGATCTAGTCTTCTAAATTGATTCCATTCTGTAACAATCACTAATGCATCTGCGCCTTTCATTACTTCATATTCATTGGCACAATATACTATATCTTTTTCATAGTCTTTTAAACGCCAGCGTGCTTCTTCCATTCCTTCTGGATCAAAGGCAGCTATACTGGCTCCTTTTTTTATTAGTTCAGGGATAATAGTTAAAGCAGGTGCTTCACGCATATCATCTGTTTCTGGTTTGAAGCTTAAACCTAATACCCCTATTTTCTTGCCTTTAAGTTCAGCTAGTACATCTTCTATTTTCTCTACCATATAGTGTTTTTGTCTTTCGTTGGCTTCTATGGCAGCTTTGATTACTTTTAGTTCTACTCCATTTTCATCTGCTATACTAGTAATAGCCTTTGTATCTTTAGGGAAACAACTTCCTCCATAGCCTGGGCCTGCATGTAAGAACTTATTACTGATACGTCCATCCATACCCATTGCTTTAGCTACTTTCTGTACATCTGCCCCTACTTTTTCACATAGTATTGACATCTCGTTTATAAAGGATATCTTAGTCGCTAAAAAGGCATTTGAAGCGTATTTGATCATTTCTGCTGTTTCTAAGTTAGTAAATACAAATGGTACATCATTGAGATAAAGAGCACGATATACTTCTTTTAGTATATCTCTAGCTTTTTCACTTTCTGTTCCTACTACTACTCTATCTGGATGAGTTACATCATAGACTGCTTTACCTTCTCTTAAAAACTCAGGATTACTAACTACATCAAATGAGAAGTTTTCTCCTCTTTTCTTTAGTTCAGCATTTATTGTTTCTCTTACTTTTCTCCCTGTACCTATTGGTACTGTAGATTTATCTACAATCACCTTATAGCCATTCATGTGTTGACCTATAGATTTAGCAACACTTAGAACAAAGGAAAGGTCAGCACTTCCATCGTCTGCAGGGGGAGTGCCTACTGAGATAAAGATTACTTCACTTTCTTTTACAGCAGCTTCTATGTCTGTAGTAAAGCTTATTCTTCCTGCTTCTACGTTTCTTTTTAAGACCTCTTCTAAACCTGGTTCATAGATAGGTACTTGACCATTGTTTAATTTGTCTATTTTTTCTTGATTAATATCTACGTTTATAATGGTATTACCAAAGTCTGCAAGACATACTCCACCAACTAAACCAACATAGCCTGTACCAATAATACTTATTTTGTTTTTATACATTATTGATCACTCCTGTATTTATTCTTTTAATTCTTAGCTGTTTGGTAGTATTCTACATACCAATCAGCAAATTCTTGTAAGCCTTCTTCTATAGTAGTCTGTGGTTTAAAGCCTATAGCTTCTTGCAGTTGATCTGTAGAGGCATATGTTCTAGGAACATCTCCTGCTTTCATAGGCTCAAATATTTTTTCAAAGACTATTTCTTTACCCATAGCCTTACTTAAACATTTTTCTAATGTATTGATAAAGTTCATTAACTTTTCTGGATTGTTATTTCCTATATTATATACCTTGTGTCCTGCTTTATCTTCTGTTTTTTTAGGTGCTAGGGAAATAAGTCTGCTTATCCCTTCTATTATATCATCAATATAGGTGAAATCTCTATATAAATCGTTATCAAAGTCACCATTATTAAAGATTTTAATAGCTTCTCCTGCAAAGTGTTTGTTAGCAAAGATAAAGTAAGCCATATCTGGTCTTCCCATTGGGCCATATACTGTGAAGAACCTAAGTCCTGTTGCAGGGATATTATATAGATGGCTGTAAGTATGAGCCATTAGTTCATTTGATTTTTTACTTGCTGCATAGAGTGATACAGGATTATCTACAAAGTCTGATTCTTCAAAGGGTACTTTTTTATTAGCACCATAGACTGAACTGGAAGATGCATAGATAAGATGTTCTACTGGAAATTGTCTACATGCTTCCAGGATATTATAGAAGCCAATGATATTACTTTGTATATAGACATCTGGATTTTCTATGGAATATCTTACTCCAGCTTGAGCTGCTAAGTTTACGATAATCTCTGGTTGATATTTTTCAAAGCTTTTCATTAGGCTTTCTTTGTCTGCAATATCAGCTTTGATGAAAGTAAAGTTCTTATGAGACTTTATATTATCTAAGCGAGCATGCTTTAAATTTACATCATAGTATTCATTCATATTGTCTATACCTATTACTGTACAACCTGCTTCTAATAATCTTTTTGATAAAAAAGATCCTATGAAACCAGCTGCCCCTGTAATAAGATAGGTCTTGTTCTTATCTATTTCTTGATAGCTCAAAGTATACATCTCCTCTAAAATTCCAATATTATAGTTTTACCTTTATCAAATTACATTAAATATCTTTATTTTCATTTAATATGAAATACTAAAAGATAGTTTGTACTTCTTCATAGCTTTCTTTTGTTCCGATATCATACCAATAGCCATCAAACTTAAATGTATACACATCTTTTTTAGTGATTAACCAAGGTACAAAGTTACCTGGTGCATCAGGATTATTACCTTCGTCTAGGTATTGCTTTATTAGTGGTATTGTTGTTTTTTTGTAAATATAGAATGCTGGTACTGCTAGATTTGACTTAGGTCTTTCCGGTTTTTCTTCAAATGATAATACCTTATTACTACTATCTGCTTCTACTACACCCATTCTTTTTATTTCTTCTTGATCATCTAGTATAAAGCTTGTGATACAATCAGCATTTAATTCTATATGAAAATCTACAAAGTCTGTAAGTTCAAAGCTAAAGAGATTATCTCCAGCCATAACTAATAGATTATCATTTAATTCTTCCTGTTCAATTACATAGTATAAGTCACCAATTCCACCTAATCTATCTTCATTAGTAGTAGTATGATCATTGATTACCTTTATATCTACAGGATATTCATAATTACTTGTCCAATCTGTGAAGTGAGTATAGAACTTCTCATTTGTAACGATATATACCTGATCTACTTCACGTACTTTTCTTAGTTTCTCCAGGATATATTCTAGTATGGACTTACCACCTACTTCAAGTAAAGGTTTTGGTCTGTCTTTTGTCAGAGGATATAGTCTTGTTGCATATCCTGCTGCTAGGATGATTGCTTTCATATTTGTTAGCCTCCCGTTATTATTTTTAATAGTTTTTATTCTATTCACTATATCATTTACCTTAAATTTTTCCTGTACTTCTCTATAGCTTTCTCTGTACCAATGTCATATATATTACCTTTAAACAGTCACCCAGCCTTTCATCACCTCTTATTATTGACAAAGTATATATTTAAAATATTAGTATTTTGCCGCAAAAGACTTAATAATATAGGTCATTATTGTAATTATCTAACTTCAGAATAGCCTAAAAATTCAATATGCTATCTCACCAGTATCATTTTAAATTTCTCTATTTTAATAAAACTATATTGCCCATAATGTCTTGAAAATCTTTTCTTGAAAATATATAAAAGCATATTAGATAGATCATAATACCCATCAATATGTTAATAATAAGATTCACTAAATTAGTGATATATATATTGATTGAAAAAATATAAAGAAATATTGCCATAAATAACGAATATAGAATGTACCTATTGACTTTTTGCCAAATAGATAGAAGCGTTATAGAAGAAAGTCTTTTCAATATTATTATCCAGGCAATGTATTTTAAAAATTCAACAGCAAAAAAGGTAAATGCCATTAGCTCTATACTGTGTAAAGCTGCCATAAACATAATGAGTAGTCTAATAATTAAGTCAAGAAACGATAAATAAAAGACGTAATCAGATTTACCAAAACAATATAATGCTCTAGACGGCATATTGTGTTCAATACTTTTTACTGCACCCCAGGCAGATAATATTACCAGTATCGGAGTTGCTTCTATCCAAATATCTCCAAAAACCAAAGGCACAAAATATTGGGAAGTTAAAGCTACCCCAACAAAGGCAGGAATCCCAATTGCAGCTAAATATCCAGTGATTTTGATAAATACATCTTTAAAACGAATCTGATCACTTCTGTATTTTGCCAGCAAAGGAAAAGCAAGCTGGGAAATAGGATTACTAATTAAAATATACAATCTGGTTATTATATTTTTTGCAAAATAATAAAGTCCTAACAGTTCACTCCCGAGAACTCTACCAATAAGTATCTCATCTATTCTTTTTGAAAAAGTATGAAGTATAGACTTAGCCGATATAAATATACCGAATTTTAGGTAAGGTTTTACCCTCTCTATTGAAAAACACAGCTCTGGTAACCATAATTTATTCTTAGTAAACATGGTAAAAAGAGCTGTCGCAAAAAAGAAAGCAGCTATTATATTAGCATAAACCACACTAAATGCCCCAAAACCTAAAATTGCAAGTGCTATTTTTATTCCATTAGTAATTATAAGCCTTACTATATTAGCAATTTGTAACTGTTTGTACTTTATCTCTTTCTCCAGTAAAGCTTTAAAAACAAGAGAAAATGGCTCTATAAGAAAGACTAAAGCAGTATATCTAATCAAGTATGTCAGTTCTACTTCATTGAAAAAGCCTGCAATAATTCCCGAAGAAAAAAATACAATTGAGAAAACAAAAAATCCAAGAAAGACTTCAAACCAAAAAATAGAGCTTAAATCCTTTGAACAGATTTCCTCTTCTTTGATAATTCCTTGAGAAAAACCCATTTCTGAGATTGTTTTAGAAATACCTAATATTATGGTAATGATGGATATATATCCAAACTCTATCGGTGATAGTAATCTTGCTAAAATAACTAAAGTTAACGGACTTATAATAGTAGTTAAAAGAGTATTAATACTATTCCACTTAACACTTTTTATTATTTTAATCTTAAAATCACTCATATTTTACTCCTTTTAATAAGCTATGTATCATTATTTCACAATACTATTCCCTTTAAGGCCACTCAGTATATAAAATCTGTAATTTAATGTCATATACTTCAAACAACACTTAATTAACATATATGAGGATATTTACCACACTATATTGTATTAGATACCAAACGCCAGTTTTGCTTAAATCAAATATTAATTATGTATCCCTTAACTCATATTTTTTAAAACCTCGTTAATATTTTGTTTTAATATCTCATAAGAATCATTTCGATGATATTCAATAATTGGTACACCTATATTTTTAAGGTACTCAACAGAGCTATTATAACGTTTATATTTTTCAGTTAGTGAGTATAAAATCTCCTTTTCGTTTTTATTCCTTTTAGATAGATTTATTATGCCTTTTTCCTTACGTTCTAATATACCGTTTAAAGCAATTTTAGGGTTGTTTTTTAAAAATAATATAGCATCTGGTAACGTACTTTTATTAAACAAGTTTGGATTAAAATCCAACGTAACAATCGATGTTACTTGACCTTCATCAAGAATTACATTTTCACCCGTATTATCACAATAGTATCTTATTATCTGAGCTCTTATAATCTTCTCTAGCTCCCAATTTATATAATAAGGGATTTGCTCAGGCGACATACTTTTTTTGCTTAATATTCCCATAATAACAGCCTCACTAAAATAACCCCAAAAACCCTTATAAGCATGATGCGAATATTTTATTTTGAATTGAAACAAAATACGAGAAAGATAATTATTTAAAATAGGTATAAGAAATATCAATTTAATAAAATTACTAAGTTCTATGCCCTCATTAATCATATAATCACGAATAGCTTTCACTCTCACCTCTTGCCAAGTACTAAAGCTCTTTAAATCAGGATCATTCATTAACTTTTTAAGTAATGTACTTTTACCTGAACCAGGAAGACCTATTATCTCTATTAACATACTTTTGTTCCCCCTAAAATATTATAAACTCACACCTTTTATATTCAAGAATTGATTGAATTAGCTTTGTTGCTTCTTTCTATATTTAAAATCAGAATAAATATAATAATACCTGTCCACCAATACTTATAATAAATAACGTCATTTCCCAATCCTATAAATAATAATGCTAATGAAATCCAACATACAGAAAATATAAATTCATACCTTCCAAAAGCTAATTTAAAAGAATATAAATGGAATGTAATAATTAACATTAATCCTATGCTGCCATACTCTACCAATATAGTAATAAAATTATTATGCGCTGGAATTCTAACATTATATAACTGTTCGTATAGAATATTGGAAGATCTAACTCCTCTGCCAACAATAAAATTTCTTAATAATAAATGTTGATAATTATTCCATATTGTTGTTCTACCTGCTGTCGCTACATCTCGATCACCAGATATAAGCTCCGATGTTTGTAAAATTCTATCTAAATTATCATATACCCCTGTTTCCATTAAAATTAAACTTAAAACCCCAATAATAAAAAAACATATTACCAATATCTTAATATATTTAATTATAATATGTTTTTTCCTTTTGAAAACTAGTGTTTTAAAATCAATATTTTTCAATTGAGAGATAATAATACTAATGAAAAATGAAGTACTTAGTGCCATGATTGAATTTCTTCCTTGTGTTAATATTAATAAAAAAATTACAATGACTACATTAATTAGTAAGAATATCTTACCAAGCAAGTTTGACCTTAAATAGACACTATAACTAGCAATTATTGACCAAACTAGTTGAGCAGCATACCAAGTAGGATTTAAACCACCAACAATTGAAAACCTACGCATTTCAAATCCTACTTGAATTAAAGAAAACAAACCCACACTCAACACTCCAATTATATAACACCATATTAACTTATAAATTGAAAGTTTACATATTTTCACCATGCTATTTATATATACTGCTGTGAATAGATAACTCCATAAAATAATAATTCTATAAAAACCGTCTAAACGATTATTAGTCCAAATTAATGATAAAGTAGCAAATACTATTAAAAGAATGATCGGGTTTAAAAAATATGGAATTTGGATTATTAATTCAAATTTCTTATTTGCCTTTATATAGCACAATGACGAAATGGAAAGAAATATAAATGACACAGAAATTGGTATCCCTAGATACAGCAAAAAAAAGGCATCCCAAGAAAGAAAGAACAAATAACTGCCAATTATTAATGTTGAAGTTTTTCTCATTTTTATACCTCTTTTATTTTTTATTATAATAATCACTTATTAATAACAATATTTATATCCTAACTAAACTGATTATCAATAGTACTGTTCAAAAAATTAATAATTTTTCGAACTCTGTTCTTTATATCAAGCTCCTTTGCTTTCAACAAAGAGGCCTCGGACATCTTTTTGAGTTCATTTTCATTATCTCTTAAGTATTGTATCGCACTTGCTATTTGTTCAATACTATTACTATTTATTCTAATAGAATTAGATTCATCCAATATATCGTCATTAAAAGAAAGATTAGAAGATATTATAGGCAGACCACAAGCCATAGCTTCAATTATTGCATTACAACAACCTTCTGCCAAAGTGGGTAATACAAAGACATCAGCTACATTTAGGTATTTAACTATTTCATCATGAGAAAGACTACCTTTAAAAAGAATTCCTTTCACTTCTGGATCAAGTTCTCCAGAACCAATAAATACTGATTTTACATTTCCTACTTTATTAAGAGCTTCCGATAATCTAAGAACACCCTTTCTATGATTAAAACTTCCTGTATAAGCAACAATAAAATCTTTCTTCTTAAATCCAAGCTTTTCTCTAAGCTCCATTTTATCCAATTTAAAAAACTTATTTTTATCTATCGCATTAGGGATTACAGTCATTTTCTCTTTCGGTGCAAGTTTTAAGTATAAACTTTCTTGCATATTTTTAGTTGATACACATATCACTCCCTTTACCTCATCAAGATACCTATTTAAAGTACTTGCCTTGAATTTTTTCCGTACTGTAATTTTACTCTCTCCCGATGCAACATAAACTGGGACTTTATAGCGTTTACCAATCATAGCCGCAACTATTCCAGCATGCCAAAAATGACCATATAAAATATCAGTACTAATTTTTTCTTTATTAAAAGTATTAATTATAGCCCTTTGCCATAGTTTAATCGTTAGATTAAAACCAAACAACTTTTTATTAGAAAACGAAAAATATTTGGGTTGATAAATATTAATTCTATTATTATTATGAGTAATATCTACCCATCTATAAGGCCTATATTCTTTGCCTTTAAAAATTTTTTTTGAAATACTCAAAGGTGCTATTACACTACATTTTATACCATTACTTGCAATTGAACGAACTAACTCTCCTACAAAAGTAAAGCTAGGGTCACTTGAAGTAGGATAATCTTCTGTAATAAAACAAATATGATTTATTGACATATTAACATCTGCCTCTCATGTTTTCCAATTTAGTTATTACAATTATTTTTAAAGCTAACTATTTAATTCAATACTTCTCTTTGCAGTTGCAGAATACAGAAATAGTTCCCTGCAACGTTTACTGATAGACACCATTTTTTTATATTCTTCACTATTTTCTACTAGGTCTTCTATACCCTTCTTTATTTCTTCAACACTATCTTTATATATAAATTTACAATTTCCTCCGACATCCACATGAGTAGTCCCCTCCCAATACTTAACAAGCATAGGTATTCCTAATCCTACAACTTGTTCCCAGAAAACAGAATGTCTACCTGGAAATATAACTAAATCTGCAGCTCCAAAGTATTTATATGTCTCTTCAGATGAAATCCAGCCAATATATTGAACTTTATTGCATTCTTGTAAAGCTTTTACTTTATCTTTCAGTTCATCGACAACTGATCCAAAAACTATAAGCTTCACATGAGCATTTTCAATTTCTTTAATAGCTTTCATTAATAACAAAGTTTGTTTTTTAGCTAAATCTATTTTTCCTCCAGTCATTATAAGAAAATCGCTAGAACTAATCCCGAATTTATTTCTTATATCTTGTTTAACACCATCTTTTTTAGCTTCAATAACTTTATCATCGTCAGCTCCCATTAATAACAGTTCTGTCTTGTTTTCTGGGACTTTATATATGTCTTCGAGGAAATCTACTCTAGAAGGTAGAACACCATAAAATTTTTCTGTATATGGTTCAATTAATTTAGCACAATATCTCCATATAATTTTATGTAGAGCATTTTTAGAAAGCCAATTGGTAGCACTATTTGAAAAATCCGCATGATTATCAACGTAAATTTTTACATCTGTATTTGATTCAACATATTTAACAACATATTTTATGTCTAAAAACTGACATCCATGTACAAAAATAATATCAGGATTAGCTTTTTTAATAGCCTCATAAGTTCCTTCATATTGACGCAATCTCTTACTAAACTTATTTTTTTTATACTCTAATCTAGTTACAGGAATATCATATTCATTAACATAACTTCCCCCATTTTCTAACAAACATGACTTTCCTGTATTGTCAAACGAAACTAATGAAGCTATTATTTCTACATCTAATCCAAGCTCTTTATGAAACTTTGGTAACATATTTTCTTGATATGAATAATTATCAATATAAAAATTTGCTAAACATATATGCAATATTTTCATTAAGTTTTCCCCCAAACTACTCTATTAGCATAATCCGTATAAGAAAGAATAATCCTAAGCACCTTATCCGACACATTAGGCATACTATAATCCTCAACTAACCTTAAAGTATCTTTTTTCTGTGTTTCTAGTATCTCAAGTCCTTGGAGTATTCTCTCTTTCTTCAAACCTACCATCATTACAGAAGCCTCTTCCATTGCTTCTGGTCTTTCATGAGCTTGCCTAATATTCAATGCTTTAAAGTTTAGTATTGAAGATTCTTCGCTTATAGTGCCACTATCGCTAAGAACTGCTTTAGCTTTAACTTGTAACTTTACATAGTCATTAAATCCTAAGGGCTTTAATGTTTTAATCAAAGGATTAAATTCTATTCCTTTTTCTTCAATCATATTTCTTGTTCTTGGGTGTGTACTTATAATTACAGGCAGTTTATACTTATCTGCTATAGCATTTAAGCTTTCAACTAAGTCAAGAAAATTAGTTTCTGAACTTATATTTTCTTCTCTATGTGCTGATACTACAAAGTATTCGCCTTCCTCAAGATCTAATCTATCCAATACATCTGATTCTTTTATATCATCTTCTCTTGATTTTATAACTTCAAACATTGGACTTCCTGTCTTAATAACCCTATCAGCAGGTGTACCTTCTCTTAAAAGATATTCTCTTGCAATATCACTATATGTTAAATTAATATCAGCAGTATGATCTACGATCTTTCTATTTGTTTCTTCTGGTACTCTTTGATCAAAACATCTATTCCCTGCTTCCATATGGAAGATAGGAATATGTCTTCTCTTAGCTGCTATTGCACATAAACAGCTATTAGTATCTCCAAGTACTAAAAATGCATCTGGTTTAACTTCTTCCATTATAGGATCTATTTTTATTAAGATATTTCCTATAGTCTCTACAGCCACTCCTGTAGCTGCATTAAGAAAATAGTCTGGTTTTTTTAGTTTGAAATCTTTAAAAAAAACTTCATTTAATTCATAATCATAATTTTGTCCTGTGTGTACCAATGTATGATCTATAGCTTTTGATTCTTCTAATTTATTAATAACAGCTGAAAGTCTTATTATTTCTGGTCTAGTCCCTACAACTGTCATAACCTTAAGCTTCTTCATATACTTATACCTCCAAATAGTAAGTGTCTGGATTATCTGGATCAAATGGTTCATTAGCCCACATAATAGTAACCATATCTGTATCACCTAGGTTTTCAATATTATGGGTATATCCTGTTGGTATATCTATCACTTCCATCTTATCTCCACTTACATGATATTCTAATACTTCATCTGAACCTACTTTTCTAAAGCGAATAACTCCTTTTCCACTTACTACAAGGAACTTCTCATTCTTGCTATGATGCCAATGATCACCTTTAGTAATTCCAGGCTTAGATACATTAACTGAGACTTGACCTCTATCTACAGATTTGATAATTTCAGTAAATGAACCTCTATTATCTTCATGCATTTTAAGGTCATAGCTAAATTCATCTTTAGGTAAATAACTTAAATAAGTGCTATATAATTTCTTTGTAAAGTCATCTCCCATATCAGGCACAAATAAATCTTTACGACTTTCTTTAAATGAATATATTAAGTCAGCTATTTTTCCAAGTTTAATATTATGAACTAATGGAACCTCACAAAAATCTCCGTTTCTATTTTCATTACCTTTTAAAGTATTTATTAATTCATCTACTAAGTCATCTATATAAACTAAATTCAATACAACATCAGGATCATTCACTTTAATATCTAAATCATGAGCTATGTTATTACAAAATGTTGCAATAACACTATTATAATTTGGCTTACACCATTTACCGAAAACATTTGGGAAACGATATACAAGTACTTTAGCTCCAGTTTCTTTGCTATAATCAAAGATTAAATCTTCCCCTGCTCTCTTACTTTTTCCATAAGGATTATCAAGGTCAGCTTGAATTGAAGATGAAATAATTACTGGACAAGTATTATCATACTTCTTTAGATTTTCTAATAAAATTGAAGTAAAACCAAAATTACCCTTCATAAATTCAGCTTCATCTTTAGGACGATTTACTCCTGCAAGATGAAAAATAAAATCAGCTTCTTTACAATACTTGTCTAATAAAGAATCCTTCGTATCTATATCATACTCAAACACTGTATATTCTCTATTTTTTAATTCTGCTACAAGATTTTTGCCAATAAATCCTTTAGCCCCAGTTACTAATATTTTCATTCTTATCACATACCTTCTTCAATAGTACTTGCCACTTCTTCCTTAGACTTATAATAGTTTAATTCTTTTTGAACATATTCAAGAGACAATAGTCTTTCTTTAATTTCTTCTATATTTAATCTCTCTGTATTATGAGAATTATATTCTGCTTCTGAAGATAGCTTTTGATCACCATCAACAAAGTACTTATCATAATTAAGATCTCTTTTATCTGCAGGAACTCTATAGAAATCTCCCATATCTTCTGCTACAACATGCTCTTCTTTTGTAAGCAGTGTTTCATAGAGTTTTTCTCCATGTCTAGTTCCAATTATCTTTATTTCATTATCGGCATTAAATAGTTCTTTAAGTGCCTGTGCTAGATCTCCAATTGTAGAAGCCGGCGCCTTTTGCACCATTATATCCCCTGCTTCAGCATTTTGAAAAGCAAAAACTACTAATTCAACTGCTTCTTCCAAGCTCATTAAAAACCTTGTCATATTTGGATCTGTAATGGTAATTTCTTGATTGCTTTTTATTTGATTGATAAATAAAGGAATAACTGAACCTCTAGAAGCCATCACATTACCATATCGAGTTCCACAGATTAAAGTTCTTTCTGGATCAACATTCTTAGACTTGGCTACAAATACCTTCTCCATCATAGCTTTAGAAATACCCATAGCATTTATAGGATAGGCAGCCTTATCTGTAGATAAACAGATAACTTTCTTTACCCCAAGCTCTATTGCAGAATTAAGAACATTTTCAGTTCCTAAAACATTAGTCTTAACTGCTTCTATAGGAAAGAACTCACATGAAGGTACTTGCTTTAAGGCAGCAGCATGAAATACATAATCTACTCCATACATAGCGTTCTTTACACTAGCTTTATCACGTACATTACCTATATAAAATTTAATCTTGTCATTCTTATACAATTTACGCATATCATTTTGCTTCTTTTCATCTCTTGAGAATATACGTATTTCTTTTATATCTGTATCTAAGAATCTTTTCATAACAGCGTTTCCAAATGAGCCTGTACCACCTGTGATTAATAATGTTTTTTCTTCAAACATATTTATCCTCCAGTACTTTTAATTATATCTCTTATCTTTTTTGTGCTATTTTTTCTCGATAAATGTTCAACAATAAAGCGCCTACCATTCTTCCCCATTTGGAAGCGCAAATTTTCATTTTTATATAACTTTAATATGGCACTTACTAATCCATCAACATCTCCTGCTTTTGTAAAAATACCAATATTGTTATCTTCTATTATGTTCTGCAACTCAGTACCTTCATCAAAGTTAGCAATTAATGCTGTTCCCGCAGACATTATACTCCACGACTTACTTGGCATAGCGCTTTTTCCTAGTCCTTCTTTACAAGATACTATTGAAACATCACCCATACTATAAACATTTGAAACTAAAGAATATGCTTGTAGGGGATATATATAAGTATTTTTTAGACCCATTGATTTTAGCATTCCTTTATAATAATCCTCTTGTTTCCCATTACCAAATATAAGAAACTTTATATCTTTTTGTTGTATTGAGACTTCCTTAGCAGCTTCTAAGATTACTTCAATATTTTGTGCATGACCTAAATTGCCAGCATATACTACATAAAAGTGATTTCTATCTAAGTCATACTTATCAAATAGAATATTATTTTTACGTTTAATTGGAATAACAGCTTTTTCATCTACCCAATTATATACAACTTCTATTTTTTCTTTTGGTACACCCTTTAACATAATATTGTTACTAAAATCTTCTGATATAACAATTATTTTATCTGCACTCTTATAAGTAATATTCTCAATTATTCTGCCTATTTTCCACAAAAGTGACTTTTTACTTGTTAAACCTGTACTGACTAATGAATCTGGGAATATGTCCTGTAAGTTATATATCATAGGTACCTTTTTAAATTTTTTAATAATTGCTCCCACTAGACCCATTATAGGAGGAGTACTTCCCACAAATATTAGATCCATATCTTTTGCAAACAATCCTTTTGCAAGGTATATAAAAGAACAACAGATATATCTTATCGCTCTAATGAGTGGATTTCTTCCTTCTGAAAACATTGGAAATCTATATATTTTAACTCTTCCGTCATATTTTTCTTCATAGTTTTTAGACTTATACTCTTTTCGAACCTCATCACTTATTCCTCTAGTGGGTATTGGTGTATATACATCAATCTTATACTTAGCTAATGCTAAGTCTTCAATTAGATTATTTGTTAAATATAAACTTGCTGCTTTTTCTGGTTCAAAATAAGCTTTTAACATCATAATTTTCATACTATCTTCTCCTGTATATTACTAGTTTACATATCCATTCTATCCCTCTGATAATCATTACTAGAACTACTTTCATTCGTATATACACTTTCTCTTTTAATTACTGTAAGTATTGT
This sequence comes from Halanaerobiaceae bacterium ANBcell28, assembly GCA_037623315.1. Classification (GTDB taxonomy): domain Bacteria; phylum Bacillota; class Halanaerobiia; order Halanaerobiales; family DTU029; genus JBBJJH01. Next base: position 54,368 of record JBBJJH010000020.1, on the reverse strand, counting down.
TTTAAAAAATATTTTTACATCCAATAAGAAGCTAATGTTATTAGCATACCAGGCATCTTTTAGCCTCTTTTCTTTTACAGATAATCCATTTCTATAATATGCTTGTGTATATCCAGAAATACCAGGTCGTACTTTCATTTTATCTATTTCATCTGCTTGATAGCTATCTAATACGTCCCAGGTGCTAGCTCTAGGACCAAGCAAGCTCATTTCACCTTTTATAACATTAATAATTTGTGGAACTTCATCTATGCTTGTCTCTCTTAATATCTTACCAACCTTAGTTACACGAGGATCAGTCTTCGAGTTATATGTACTACCATCTTCATTCCTAATATCAGGAGCATTTTCTCTCATAGTCCTAAACTTAATCATACTATATTTTTTTGAATTCCTTCCTATTCTATCGCCTAAATAAAATATAGACCCTCTATCCTCGATTTTTACCAATATTGCTATTATAATAAAAAACGGAAGAAATATAATTCCAACAAATATAGATAGTAAAATATCAAGTACACGTTTAATATATTTTTCGTACATATTAACACCTCTCTGATAATATTAAACTTATTCCCAAATTGCTCCCCTAAGTCCTTTATCAGTTTTTACTTTAATATCTAAGGTATTACGTATCATATTCACATGACCTGTCAATTCTTTATGGCTACCAGCACTTACAATGATAAATGTTCTAGCTGTTTTATCTGTATATGGTTTTGTTTTCTTACCGATATAAAGTGTATCCAAACTATTACGATGCGTAAAAGGCATATTTTTTACTTCTTCAAGCCCTTTTATTGAAACAATTTCTCCAACAGGCAAGAAAAAAGCTATATAGCAACAGCTTTGACCCGTATCTTTTAGATTTGGTTTTTCTTTCAGAGTACCTGTAGCAATGCTAAGTAGAAATTCTTCTGTATTTAATTCGGTGGATAATGATATTAAGTCAGAAGATATAAAAACACCTCCACCTCTTGCAGCTGTTTCAATTAAGTAAATATCATCTCCATCCATAATAAATTCACTATGAGTAATACCTTGTTTCAAAGCAAAACCTTTAATTATCTTTTTGTTTAAATCTTCAACTCTTTTAACTAGCTCTGTTTCTGCTTTAGATGGAAATATTCTAGTTGTGGCTGAAAATACATTTGGTATATCAAAATAATGTGTATCACCACAAATAAGATTTTCAAACTCATAATTATATGCTAGACCTTCAACTACAAACTCACGTCCTGAAACATATTGCTCCATTAGTATTTTATCTTTTTTAGTATAAGAAATAGTTTCATTATAATTGTTTATTAGGTCTTCTTTACTATCAACTTTAATAACACCTCTACTACCCTGATTATCTAATGGTTTTAAAATAGCTGCTCCTTGAAGACAATTAAAGAAGTCAATTGCTTCTTCTAAACTACTAACATTTCTATATTTAAGTGTTGGGATACCTAATTCCTTACACTTTTCCCTCATCAAATATTTATCTGTAAACAAAGAAGCAGTTTCATAACCTATCCCAGGAAGACCCATTTTCTCTGCTACATATGCAGCAGTTCTTACAGGAATATCTGTTTGATCTGTAATGATTCCACCTATATTATAATTTTTAGCATGTTTTAAAACCGTATCCTCATCTCTTACATCTGCGTAAACAGCGTGTGTAGCAAATTCAAAGCCAGGCTCCTCTTTATTTGGGGATACTACAACTGTATTGTATCCACTTTTTTTAGCCTGTTGAATAAGTGGAATTTGTAATGTATTTGCTCCAAGTATCATTATATTATTCACAAGTTTATTCACCTTCCAATTCTAAATTATTAAAGATCAAGTATCTATATTATTAGAGTGCTTTAGATAAGGGATTGTCAATACATTTTATAAAGGTATTAATAACATAATTCACTTCTTCATCACTTAATAAAGTATGTAATGGTAAAGTAATCTCATTTGCATACATATTGTAAACATTAGGATAGTCCTTAATATCAAAACCTAATTTCATGTATGCACTATGTAATGGCAATGGCTTATAATGAACATTAGTTGCTATCCCTTGTTCAGCCATCTTTTCTATTACTTTATTTCTAGTATTTTCATCTCTACCTATCAGCCTTACCAAATAAAGGTGTCCACTTGAAGCATACTCATTACTATAATGTTGTAAAGGTTCAACACTTTCTTTTTCTAGAGCTTTATCATATATTTCTATAATTTCTTTTCTTCTCTTTAATATTTTAGGATATCGCTTAAGTTGAGCTAAACCTAAAGAGGCCATTATATCAGTCATATTACACTTATAATTTGGTGCAAGAATATCATACTCCCATGCTCCGCCTTTTGTTTTTGCTAAAGCATCCTTGGATTGACCATGCAAAGAGTATAGCATATACTCTTTATATATTTCTTCATTTGATATTCCTTCTATATCCCTCCATGTTACTGCTCCACCTTCTGCTGTAGTCAGATTTTTAACTGCGTGGAAAGAAAAACAAGTAAAGTCTGCTACTTCACCACAAATCTTAGATTTATATTTTGCCCCAAAAGAATGTGCAGCATCTGCCATAACAGCTATTCTACCAATGGCTTCTTGAATTTTATTTGAAGGTTTAAATAGTTCTTTCTTCTTATATACAAGCTCATATATCTTATCATAGTCACACATAACACCTGCTATATCTACAGGTATTATGGCCTTTGTTTTATCAGTAATCGCCTTGTCCAATGCTTTGTAATCTAGATGAAAAGAATTTTTTGCTGTATCTACTAAAACTATTTTAGCTCCTACATGATGTATAACACTAGCTGATGCTGTATATGTATAAGCAGAAGTAATTACTTCATCTCCTTCACCTATACCTAATAATCTTAAAGTCATTTCCATAGACGCTGTTGCTGAACTCATAGCTACTGCTTTTGATGTTTTACAATATTCAGCTATTCTTTTTTCAAACAATTTAGTTTTTGGTCCAGTTGTAATCCAACCTGATTTTAATGTATCTACAACTTCATTAATCTCTGCGAGTGTTATATCTGGTGGCGAAAAATCAATTTTCATTAAAATAGCTCCTTTCATCTTTCATAAAAGCTAGTTATCTCTACACACCAACTTCAAAACTGTATCCTAGTGACTCTAAATTATCTTTGTTTTCCATTGTTTCTTTTGCAGTATGTATAAATATTTTTTTAATATTAAGATCAAAATGTCTCTCAGTAACTGTTTCTCCATCAATTTGAAGTAAAATATCACTAGCGCCTATCTTCTCAATTAAATCTTTAACTTTCATGCCCTTCAACCCCTTAAAGATATTAAACAAAGACGTTTTTATCTTAATAAGTAACTTTAAATTAATATAAGATAAACAATTAATTATATTTAAATAATATAAAAAATATTCATCGTGACACTTTTTGAGTGACGACCGCTGTCACAAGCTTCCGTTTAGTGTATTTTTAAAATATTCTCAATAATTTTTGCTAATATATTAAATATATTCTTGAAAATATATTTTTAAACAAGTATATATTTTATAAGCAAAATTTCAAAATTATAAATATTATATCTCATTTTCCTATTTGTGTAATTATTACCCTAAATTTAATAATAATACTATAATTAACGATTGTCAAGTTTTTAGCATATACTTTCAATTTATAGAATAAAAATGATTCTTTTTTGCTAAAGATTAAAAAAGTTCCTGCTTTTAAAAGCAAATAACTACAAATTAATTTTAGTATTATCATACTAATTTGTTTTTCTAAGCTTTTATTAAGTCATCATTGCGTTTGATTAAGTTGATTTACAGAGCATAAAAAAACCCCTATAGCAATTAATTCGCTTGCTATAGGGGCTAAATATATACCTATTTATTTTGTTTTTATAATTTTATACTTCTTCTTGCTTGCCTCTTTTTATCAGCCATTGCTTGCTGCTATGTCTTCTTTTGCTTTAGATATTTCTTCTAGAACTTTGCTCTGAGCTTTTCCTACTCCTACATAGTATAGACCTTTTTCTTCTACTTCTTCTTTCTCATATACATTTCGTAAGTCAAAGAAGACATTGCCTGCTAATAGATCTTTTACTCTACTTAGATCTAGTCTTCTAAATTGATTCCATTCTGTAACAATCACTAATGCATCTGCGCCTTTCATTACTTCATATTCATTGGCACAATATACTATATCTTTTTCATAGTCTTTTAAACGCCAGCGTGCTTCTTCCATTCCTTCTGGATCAAAGGCAGCTATACTGGCTCCTTTTTTTATTAGTTCAGGGATAATAGTTAAAGCAGGTGCTTCACGCATATCATCTGTTTCTGGTTTGAAGCTTAAACCTAATACCCCTATTTTCTTGCCTTTAAGTTCAGCTAGTACATCTTCTATTTTCTCTACCATATAGTGTTTTTGTCTTTCGTTGGCTTCTATGGCAGCTTTGATTACTTTTAGTTCTACTCCATTTTCATCTGCTATACTAGTAATAGCCTTTGTATCTTTAGGGAAACAACTTCCTCCATAGCCTGGGCCTGCATGTAAGAACTTATTACTGATACGTCCATCCATACCCATTGCTTTAGCTACTTTCTGTACATCTGCCCCTACTTTTTCACATAGTATTGACATCTCGTTTATAAAGGATATCTTAGTCGCTAAAAAGGCATTTGAAGCGTATTTGATCATTTCTGCTGTTTCTAAGTTAGTAAATACAAATGGTACATCATTGAGATAAAGAGCGCGATATACTTCTTTTAGTATATCTCTAGCTTTTTCATTTTCTGTACCTACTACTACTCTATCTGGATGTGTTACATCATAGACTGCTTTACCTTCTCTTAAAAACTCTGGATTACTTACTACATCAAAAGAGAAGTTTTCTCCTCTTTTCTTTAGTTCAGCATTTATGGTTTCTCTTACTTTTCTTCCTGTACCTATTGGTACTGTAGATTTATCTACAATCACTTTATAGCTATTCATGTGTTGACCTATAGATTTAGCAACACTTAGAACAAAGGAAAGGTCAGCACTTCCATCGTCTGCAGGGGGAGTGCCTACTGAGATAAAGATTACTTCACTTTCTTTTACAGCAGCTTCTATGTCTGTAGTAAAGCTTATTCTTCCTGCTTCTACGTTTCTTTTTAAGACCTCTTCTAAACCTGGTTCATAGATAGGTACTTGACCATTGTTTAATTTGTCTATTTTTTCTTGATTAATATCTACGTTTATAATGGTATTACCAAAGTCTGCAAGACATACTCCACCAACTAAACCAACATAGCCTGTACCAATAATACTTATTTTGTTTTTATACATTATTGATCACTCCTGTATTTATGTTCTAAGTTTTTTGAAATATTATAATATAATTATATCTAATATAATACTTTATATTGAGTAGCTATATACTCTAATAGTCAACTCTTTTCTTATACGTACATCCTTTATAATATCATATGTCTATCTCAAAAGATAGATTGTACTTCTTCATAGCTTTCTTTTGTGCCAATATCATACCAGTAACCATCAAACTTAAATGTATAAACATCTTTTTTAGTGATTAACCAAGGTACAAAGTTACCTGGTGCATCAGGGTTATTACCTTCATCTAGGTATTGCTTTATTAGTGGTATTGTTGTTTTTTTGTAGATATAGAATGCTGGTACTGCTAAATTTGACTTAGGTCTTTCTGGTTTTTCTTCAAAGGATAATACCTTATTACTAGTATCTGCTTCTACTACACCCATTCTTTTTATTTCTTCTTGATCATCTAGTATAAAGCTTGTGATACAATCAGCATTTAATTCTATATGAAAATCTACAAAGTCTGTAAGTTCAAAGCTAAAGAGATTATCTCCAGCCATAACTAATAGATTATCATTTAATTCTTCCTGTTCAATTACATAGTATAAGTCACCAATTCCACCTAATCTATCTTCATTAGTAGTAGTATGATCATTGATTACCTTTATATCTACAGGATATTCATAATTACTTGTCCAATCTGTGAAGTGAGTATAGAACTTCTCATTTGTAACGATATATACCTGATCTACTTCACGTACTTTTCTTAGTTTCTCCAGGATATATTCTAGTATGGACTTACCACCTACTTCAAGTAAAGGTTTTGGTCTGTCTTTTGTCAGAGGATATAGTCTTGTTGCATATCCTGCTGCTAAGATGATTGCTTTCATATTTTTGTTAGCCTCCCGTTATTATTTTATATTATTTACCTAAAATTTTCCCTGTACTTCTTTATAGTTTCTATTGAACCAATGTCATATGTTGGTTTATAAAGCCAGTATTAATCTTCTGCTACTACATCTTCTTTTTCAAAGGTAGCAGTGCTTAATAATCTTTTAAATTAACACATTATATAAGCGCCAAACATAAACAGTCCCCTGTTAGCTTTTTTGGTAATAATCCACATACCAGTCAGCAAAATTTTGCAAACCTTCTTCTATGGATGTCTTTGGCTTGAAACCGACGGCTTTTTTTAATGCATCAGTTGAAGCATATGTTCTAGGAACATCCCCTGCTTTCATTGGTTCATAAACTTTTTCAAAGGCCACTTCTTTATCCATTGCCCTAGAGAGACATTTTTCCAGAGTATTGATAAAGTCCATCAGTTTCACCGGATTGTTATTACCTATATTATAAACCCTATGTGCAGCACTATCATCTATTTTCTCAGGTGAACTAGGAATAAGTCTTACTATACCTTCTACTATATCATCAATGTAAGTAAAATCTCTAAATAAATCATTCTCAAAGTCACCATTATTAAAAATCTTTATAGGCTCTCCTGCAAAGTATTTGTTTGCAAAAATAAAGTAAGCCATATCAGGACGGCCCAACGGGCCATAAACAGTGAAAAATCTAAGGCCTGTAGCCGGTATATTGTATAAGCAACTGTAGGTATGTGCCATAAGCTCATTCGATTTCTTACTGGCTGCATAAAGGGAAACAGGATTGTCCACAAAATCTGTTTCTGCAAAAGGCACTTTTTTATTGGCACCATAAACTGAACTTGAAGATGCATAGATAAGGTGTTCTACTGGATAATACCTGCAAGCTTCCAGAATATTATAAAAGCCTATAATATTGCTTTGAATATAGACATCTGGATTTTCGATAGAATATCTAACCCCTGCCTGAGCAGCTAAATTCATAACAATCTCTGGTTTATATTTCTCAAAAGTCTCCATAAGTATATCTTTATCTGATATATCTGACTTGATGAAAGTAAAATTCTCATAAGTCTTTAGTTCCTCTAGTCTAGTGTACTTTAAGTTGATATCATAATAATTATTTATATTATCTAGACCAATAACTTTAGCCCCTGCTTCTAATAATCTTTTGGATAAAAACATACCTATAAAGCCTGCTGCTCCTGTAATAAGGTGGCTTTTTCCTGTATCTATCTCTTGATAAGTCAAGTTAAACATCTCCTTTATTCATGAGTAATTTTTCCTGTAGTCATTCAAATCAATTTTTTTGGAATATCTCCCTAGCAAAGAGACTATTTTTTTGTATGGAGCAGTATATTTTAATTCTTCATCTATACCTACTGAATCCAGCATTTTTAAAAATGAATATACATCGTCGTATTCCCTAATATTTCTATTTTCAACAAAAAAAGTACCTGGTCTAGCAACGTAATCTACTGTATTCTCCACTGAACTTGCCATACTTATTCCAAAGTCCAATATCACTAGACTACCATCTTTTTTTTGCAATAAATTACCTTTATGAATGTCCGCATGTATGATTTGCTTATTAAATAAATAATCACATATATTAATAAATTCTTTACATATCAATTCTAAACTTCTCTCATTTGTTGGTGTTTTTATTTGATGTAAATCTTCAATAAAACTAATCGCTAGCATAACTTGAGTATCACTAAAAAACTTATCTGCTTTTTTGTACTCTGGTGTATATTTAAATTTCTCTGAATTCAAATATTTTTGCATTTTAATTTCATTTTTTACAGTTTCGTCATTTTCCGCTATTTTAATAAAGCACTTATCTCCAGCCAGCTTAGCAAGATAATATCGTCGATAAGCTTTATCTTTACCCTTTCCATATCGCCATGTTCTAGGCCTAAACTGTTTAATCTCTTCAAATTTATGCCTCTTCAAACGGGCAATATCGTTTCTCCTGTCTTTGTATAAATAACACAAATAGTATAATATGAATCCAGATGTTATTGGTTTTATAAAACAATTGTATATATAAGAAAAAATCTTAAACATAACAGGAAAATTTCGGATGTATTCTTTTATCTTGTACATCTATCTGATATCCTTTCAGCAATAATTTTACTAAATATAGTGGACAAATAACTAGATGATTCTAATCTTCGTTTTGAAAGTAAAACATTAACTTTTCTCCAATTAGGTTTCGTCATTCCTAAGAATTCCATTCTATCAGCAACAAACTCTTCCAACCCTAAATCATTCAATAACCCCATCATTCTAGTATTTCTCTGTATGATTTTATTCAATTTTACTAGTCGAAAACTCTTTTCAAGAGCAATGGCAAAAGATAATCCATGATACGAGTTCGTAATTATCAATTCAGCATTGCTCATATAAGTTATCCACTTTTCAATTGAAACAAAACGTTTAATAGTAACACCCTCTATTATCTTTAACGTTTGGGATATCATTAAGACGTCTAGGTTATGTTTTTTAGCAAACTTTTTTGTTCGACTTATTATCTCCGCATTATGCTCAACTAGATATAATAAAACATATGGTTTCTTTTTTTTATAATGTTTGTCAATAATTTTTAACCAATGCTTATTATCTACCATTAAAATTGGGTCCAAATCATGTCTAGCTTGAATACCTATTTCAGCCAAAGCTTTAACACCACTTTTTTCTCTAACGGACACTCCTTGAAAATCTTTTAAATAGTTTGAAATGCTATAATTATCTTCAATTATTTGTAAATCCGTTTTCCCAAGTGAAGCTGCATAAGAATATTTCTTAGCTTGTTTCATGTCAAAAGGCAAAAAGAAATTTATATCATATCCAGTAATATCTAAATTCCATATTTGATCACTTCCTACGATAATTATATCATATTCTATCTTTGAAATATTCTTTTCTGTATAACTCTTGTCAGATAATTTAAAATTATTTTTTCTGAAATTATAATGAGTATAGTTATTAAATATTCTCAATGGAATTTTTAATATGTCACGCGTAGATAAATGAGGGCATATTTTATGACTCCGTTCAAGTTTTTTGCATTTATAATCAATAATTTCTGCATCTACCCCTATAGTATTAAGCATCATCTGCATTGCTAATGCTTGTAAATCTGTACCGTTGTTATTTGTCCTCGATGCTGTAAGTATACCAATTTTAATAATATTCCCCTCCTTTGCATGAATCCTGCGCAAAATTTCACGTATCATTACTTCAGAGGTATCGAATATAATAAAGCATCATATTGCGTCGGTACCCTCTTCAGTAATAGAAGTAATTCATTATGTGATTATATGATTATATGATTATGTGATTATCTGTATTGTTCTTATTTGTTCTTTTTATAGAATTAATAAATATTAAAAAAGTTATACAAAAAATCTTGTATTCCTAAAATAATAAAACCTCCTCTTAATGTTAAACTTAATCCTAACATTAAGATTATATTTGAAAGAATAAGTTTTAGATATTTAACCCAAGACATTTCCATAACTCTATATAAAAAACAATAATATACTATTTTAATAATAATATTAAAAACAGACATTAGTAATAACGCAATATATACACTATCAAAAATAAAATTACCTATACTAAAACATATAACATATGAAACAATCTGAGCAATCAAAGATACAATTGCATATTCTTGTTTATTTAATGTTATAACCAAACCTTGTGTTGTATTCGTAATAAAAATAAAATAATAATAAAGACTTAAAAGTCTTAAAAAGTCACCAGCAAGAGCCCATTCTTCTCCTAAAAAAATGATAACCGCTACATCACCAAATCCAATTAACAAGGCCATTGGAATAATTCCTAATTTCATTCCACTTTTTATAGTATTGTGGACAAACCTACCCAATTTTTTTCCTTCTCTTTTCTTAGCTGAAGATGTTTGAAAAAAAACTCTCCCTATAGCTGACGCCAATAGAGAAGTGGGAACTGAAAGTAATTTTAATGTTATAGAGTAGTATCCTAGAATTTCAGCACCCCAAAATGAATTTATTAACAATATAGGTAGTTGGCTTTTAAACTTACCAATTATATTTGTGGGAGTTTGATATATAACAAATTTCATATTTTTTTTAATAATACGTTTAAAATTAGATAATTTAAATGAAAACATTATTCTTGGCAAGTTCCTCTTCATATTCAACAAAGTAACAATTTGTCCAACTATATGAGCCACAAAATAACCATAAATTCTAAACCCCATAAATCCTAAAACAACAGCTAAAAAACCATATATTCCTGTATTAATCATGGGATTTTTCATTAATACATTATATGCCCCATTTCTATTAAGCCATGTATAACAAATTTGTATCTGCTGTAATGTAAAAGTTAATAAGAAAAGAAAAATAAAAAAAATTAGGGCATTCATATCTATATTCTTTATAAAAAGAAAATAAAATACAGTAATTATAACACTAGCTAGAATACTAATCAAAAAAGATAAAGTTGATATTACTTTATAATTTTTTTCAAGATCATCATCAGACTCAACCATAATTGAATTTATTAAGCCCACATCAGAAAATGAACCTATGATATTAGCAATAGAGACTAATAAAGCATATAGACCAATAATTTCAGCTCCATATAAACGTGTAATAATTGGCAATGTAACAAATGAAATTATTTGGCCTATTATTGTTCCAGATGAAATTTTGACTACATTTTTTTTATTTTTTGATAATTGTAACTTATTTTTTAGTTTTTGTTTGATTTTGATAAGCATCACGCTAACTACTTTCCAAAGAACAAGGTAGATGCTTGTTTAAATAATTTTTTGATTTTTCTATCATAATCCCTAATTTATCATTTATTCCATCATATTTAATTTTTTTAGTTTTATATTGATTACCATTTAAGAATCTTTCAGTAAGACCTACCAATTCAAGCAAACTAGAGATTCTAGAATTTAAACTTGAATGCCTTATTACATTAAAATCTTTTTTATATATTAAAGAAAAAGCAGTACCGTGAAATGAATTGGTGCAGATATAATTTGCATTAGCAAATACATATAAAAATTCACATGGCCCCAAACCTTTTAATTGTTTGCCTCTATAACCTGAATGTGATGGAGAAATAAACAGTGGTGTACAGTCCCTTTCTCTAGCCATATCTTTAGTGTGTTTAACTAATCTGTCAGAAAACTCCATCATGTAGCATAATATATATTTTTTAGGCAATCTACTCCTATGCTCAATTTTCTTCCATTCATCTTTACCTAGTAAAAAAATGGGATCTAGTACATGCTCTGCAGAAATTGACAATTCAGTTTTTAAAACCCGTTGTAATTGCTTTTCCCTTACTGAAACTGCATCGAAATGTCGTAAATACTTGTTTGCATATTCTTTTTCTACATTATTTAATTGATCTTTTCCTATACTAGCTGCATATGAAATCTTATATCCTTTTTTTACAAAATGCAAAAAATATGCTTCTGACTTATTCGATATATCAGTATTCCAAATTTGATCACTACCAACAATATATATATCATATAAGGGTGGATTTGATTTTATTTGTTTATCTCCATAAAATATATCCGAGGATATATTTAGACAATTTCTCCTGAACTTATCAAATTTTACTTGCTTTCTTTTTTTGATGATAAAATCTTTAGGATTTATTAAATATTTAAACGCTTTGTGTTTTAAGCTATTTGATACTCTATTTTCTTTTATATTTGGATAAAAGTCTATTATTTCACTTTCTATATCCTTGCTAATCAAATAATTTTGCAAAGCATAAGCCTGTAATATAGCACCATAGTTATTTGCATTATGGTAAGTAAGATTTGCTACTCTCATAACACTCCTCCTTTATATAAATCTTTCATTTTTTTTGCATAATTCTTAGAATCTAAGGATAAAAGTCTCTTTCTATCTAATTTATTATTATTTTTATTTTTAATTATATTTATCGCTTCCTTGCCCCAAATTTCTTTAGCACTTGTTAGAGGCAAAAATTCGCATAAGCCACAATCTACTTCTTTAGGTACTGTATCAGAAACTAAACAATGCAATTCCATAGCTTGTGCTTCTAGCAAAGCAATACCAAATCCTTCTCTTATCGAAGGGAACATAAATAAACTAGCATTATCTAAAACTTCTTTTATATTTGAATCTGAAGGTAAAAATTTGACATTAGAATCTAAACCATATGACTTAACTAAATTTTGAAGCTCTTTTTTATAATTTTCTCCAAAACCAATTAATTGTAATATAGCATTGGGAAACTCTTTTAATATATATGGTAGTATTTCAATTAAAAATTTCTGATTTTTATTTTTGCAATATTTTCCTACGTGAACAATGTTTATATCTTTATTAAGCTCTAAGCACGAGCGTGATTTGCTAAATTTTGAAATATTAACTGGATTAGGTAAAATTATAGAGTTACTTTCTTTATATTTCTTCTTCCCAAAAATATTCTGAAACGCTTCTTTAGTACAAGCAACTTTTATATTACTACATAAATTCAATAATAACCTTAACATAATTCTATAAATATTTCCTATAATATTTATCTTTGAAAACTGACTATGGTTTATATGAGCATGGGAAATACGCAACTTTACCCCTGCAAGCATAGCAGCTAAATTACAAATTCCGCTTTCCAAGTCATTATGACAATGAATAGCATCATAAGGGCCATTTTTTTTTATTATTTTATAAGTACCTTTAAATATTCTATAAAACCTAATATAATAATCTAGCTTTCTTCTAATTTTTGATTTACCATTATAATTTGGAATTCTATATATGTGTCCATACTTAGAGAATTCATCTTCATAGTACCTCTCTTCATCTGTAAATAATAGTATGTCAAAATTAATGTCTTCTTTTAAAAATCTTACGATATTCATAATAACTGCTTGTACACCACCATTGCCTAAACCTTCACAAGAAACATGAATAATTTTCATCATCTCATCCCCTCGGTTTTGGTAGTTTTAACCAAGAACCAAATATTTCATCATACGTATCAGGCTCAAACATCTCAAAACCACTAAAATGGTAGAAAGTCAATTCGCCAAAGTATATATCGCCGTTAATATCATAAAAATCTACTCTAACATGTGGCATATTACTTGATAGTTTCTTTGATAATTGAATCATCGTCTCAAAACCTATAGGCTTTTCTATTTTTTTTGTAGCATTTTTATAATGTTGAACTACAGGATATTTATTAAAATTTAAATCAAAAAAATCAAATCTAGTATCTATACCTCTATTTGTGGCAACAAACATTGCTTTAGGTTCACCATTAAAGCAAAAAAACTTATAATCTTTTAATCCACCACCTGAATCATCAAACATATATTTCTCACAAATTATTCTTGGCTTTATTTTTTTATAAGGCCATTCGCGATGCACCCAAAAGTAATTTTTGTTCAACCAACTATCAATTTTTCTTTTTAACTTTCTCAAGTCAATGTCTGACTTATCTTTACATATATATATATCCCCAGAAGTATGAGTAGGTTTTATTACAAATTGATTAGGTAATGAATCAAAGTCAATCTCTTCAAAATTATTATATATGCCTAGAAGGGGAATTAAATATTTATTACCAATATTCTTTTTAATATAATCTCTCACTTTATATTTATCAACTAGGTTAGAATAATTAGGAATACGATAATTAAGCTTCAACCACTGAAGTTTTTCATTATAATTTATAGGATTATTAATATTAAGCCTTTTACCCATTTTAACTCTATACTTAAATTTCAAAAATACTGAATCAGGTATAATTCGAAACATTTTCTTTTCCATCAAAAATAATATTATTAATTTTGGGTTTTTTATTGCTCTTATTATCTTTTGAATCATATATATCAATCACCTTTTATTTTTTATTTGTCTTATATATTCTTTCTATAACACAAGCAACTGATAATATTATACTTATATGTTTATCATAATAATAAATCAAACTCACTGACATTAGTAAGTACCCAATTATTATTGATAAAAATGTATAATTTATCATACTATATGAACTATTTTTGTTTTTGAGTAATTTTATAATAGGAATAAGATTTGTCAAGTAATATATGATTGTACCGAGAAAACCAACCCCAACTAAAAGTTCAACTATATTGTTGTGAGAATAAGTATACCATCCTGTTATGTTGCCATACAAAAATCTATAATTATTTATACCATAACCTGTTAATGGTCTATCTTTAAACCATGACAATCCTAAACTTATCATATGATATCTAGTATTCATAGAACCTTCAGTAGTTCCATCACCAAAAACAAAGTCAAATAAGTTATTGATCCTCCGGCCCATAACTTGATATAAAAAAGGCACATTAGAAACAGTATAATAAAATACTATAACAATTAGCAAAATAGCTATAATAGCTTGAATCCTTCTCCCTTTTCCTATTACATTTTTTGAATACATCATTATTACTATAATTATAATTACAAAAAGCAATGCCTTCCTTGATCCAGTTAACATTATAATCATTATATTTACCAAAAGAATAGGTAAATATAAGAACTTTTTTTCTTCTAAAATAAAGAAAAAACAAAATGCTGAAGATATACCAATTATCATTCCTATTGTATTTACATTTCCTAAATCCCCACCTAATCTACTTATTTGTGTGAAATCTGAATTTAATAATATATAAACACTCGCTATAAATCCTGATAAAGCATAACTTCTCATAAAATTGTATAATTTCTTAGGTGAGTCTATATAATTAATAAAAGATATCATAAGAAGAAATATTAATACTAGAGTTCTAACCCACACTATAACTACTTCTTGATTAATTGCATATAACGCTGACGCTAAACAACTTAAAATAAAGAAGAAATATAATACTAAAAATTTATTAATAACAATCTTTCGCTTAGATAATAAAATATTAGCCCATATAATACTTATTAGCAAAGCAGCTATAGCATTACTTATCATATTTAAGCCTGGTCTATATGTTAATAAATAAAGACTAATTATATAGATAAATAATATAGGCTCAATTACATAATCTATGGGAATCTTTTTCATGCTTTTCTCCTATTCTTATAATATATTTGCTTTAATAATGTTCCTACATTATAAATAAAATAATCTATAATTTAAATATAATATCTACTAGGTTCTGCGATACAGAAGTTATATCATAACCATTTTCTATAAAAGCTTCTTTTCTATGTTCTCTTTTGAAGCCACTTTTATATTCTAAGGCAATATCAGCCCAGCATTTAACATTATCCTTTAAAGATAAAAATGACATTAAACCTGTAATGTTAGCTTCTTTAGTGATAGAATTTGAAGCAATACATGGTAATCCTGTTGCCTGAGCCTCTATTAATGTATTAGGCATACCCTCATATAATGAAGGGAAAATTAAAACGTCCATTGCCATCATAATCTCGGGAACATCAGATCTCACTCCTGTAAAAATTACATTTTCTTTTAAACCTAATTTATCAATTTTATTTTTTATATCTTCTTCAAGTTCGCCCTTTCCTACTAACAGTAATATACTGTCATTATCTCTTTTTAATATTTCTTCAAAAATATCAAGTAAAAATAAATGATTTTTTTGTTCGTTAAATCTACCAACATGCCCAATAACAAACTTATCTTCTATATTGAATTCTTTACGTAATCTCTTTCTTATCTCTTGATTATATTTATAATTATCTATTTCTAAACCATTCTTAACTATTATTGCATTTCCTTTATCTATAGATTTCCTTCCAAACATAAAATTAGCAGCTTCTGTTGATGGTGCAATCTTTATTGTAGGAACTGTTATAGTAAGCCATTTAAATAAGGTGTGTAATATTCTATCTACATTGCCACCTCCAGTTCCTGAATTACTAGATCTAAAAACCAACACCTTGGCCCCACCCAATTTAGCTGCAATTAAATCAAGAGAAGATAAAGAGTGTTGTGAAACCCTCAAAACGAATAAATATTCTTCCCTTTTTACAACTTCATGAAGAGCTTTAAAAGATTTAAAAAGATTTCTTGTTTTTGGAACTGAACGAAAAATCCTTCCGCCCATTGATTTTATTTCCTTATCGTAATAACATTCACCTTTTGATGATACATAAAAGTCCATTTGATATTTACTTCTATCTAAAGATCTATAAACTTTCATAAGAAACGTTTCTGCTCCACCTGCATTCATTCCTCCTACTATACATAAGATCCTCATAGGACCGGAATTCCTATTTTCCATATTTCTACTCCTAACTGATATATTATTTTTCTTTTATTTTTTGAATCGCTTTATTAATAAATGATCTATATCTATTTAGTCGTTTATCTTTATATTTAATCCACTTATCTTGATACTTTTTAAATATTTCTTCCTCAGTAATTTCATACATAATTGCTAATTGTGCAATATGTAAGTCATGATAAAATGGACTGGCAATCATATTACTAATATCATATTTACTCCAATACCCATTATCAAATCTCTCCATATTGTGTATCATTGTCTTTATAGAACAATGATATACATCTGCAACAGTCTTATCTTTAACTATTTTCAAATAGTCATACAAACCAAATATAGCAAATATCCATCCATTAAGTACAGTTGGTTCTGTCATATATTCTTTTAGAAATACATTGCCATTAGTGTATTTAGAAGTTCCACCTTCTTCAATTGGCTTAATTAAAAACTCAACAGCCTTTTCAGCAGCTTTCAAATAGATTTCTTCTTCAAATTTTATATATGCCCTCAATAATAATGATATTCCTTCACCTTGTGCCATTGCTGAATATGGAGTATCTGGATAATGAAAAAAGAATGTGTTCCATGCACCGTTTAATTCTTGATTATCAATAGACCAATCGACACATAATTTAAACTTTTCTAAAAACAATCTATTGTTCTCTAATAAATATAAGTCATACGAGCCAAGACCATATTGAAAAACATCAATAGGAAAAACAACCTTCTTTCCACTTTCTAGTTGATAAAGTGGTATTTTAACTGAATTATATAATTCTTTATTTCTTGTAACTTTTTCAGTTAAATCATTGTAATATCCTTCTACATTTTTAGTTGAATATATTTTACCAACACCTTGATTAACATGTAAGATGCTATTACCAGTCAACATCTTTAGCCATCTTTTTATATTATATATATTTAACGCCATATACTTACCCCTTTTATATATTTTCAATAAATCTCTTTATCACTATTTCAGGCGAATATTGTTTTGCTCTTTTCAAACAATTTTTCTTTAAACTATTTATAATATACGGATTCTTCTTGACTTTTAACAGTATTTCAAATAAAGCTTTTTCATCAGAATAATCATATAATATGCCGTCAACTTCGTGTCTAATAACTTCTCCGTTATATTTCCAATTTGTACTTATAACTGGAACTCCCGATGCATATGCATCTAGGATAGTACCTGCAAACCCTTCACCTTCATAATAAGTTGGGAACAATAAAGCAAAATAATCTTTTATAACATCAACACTATCTTCATAATTTACAGTTCCTTTATATTTAATATAAGATGGACAATTATTCAGCACTATTTGAAAGGAATTTTTATAACCATCATCAATTTGTCCATATATGTCTAGAGTATATACAATCCTGTTATAAAATTCGTTAGCTTTTTTTACTGCATAAATAGCGTCTTCTATACCTTTCTCCTTCATAACTCTTGAAAAAGTACAAAGTTTATATGGTTCTTGAGTTGTGTACGAAATCTCACTTTCTTCAACAATGTTTAACCGTTTAAAATTAGGAAGGCATATAACATTATTAAAGCCAATTTGTTGAAGAGATTTAAGCATACCTTGTGTTTCGACATATATACCTTCAAAGCGTTTAAGATGCCATTTGAGTATATATTTATTTTTTATTAATTCGGGTAACCATCCTCCTATAACAACATAATGTAACTTTCTATGAAAAAAATAATTTAGAATGCTGAATAGAGGTCCAAAAATTCTTAAGCCATTACGAGCTGGTAATATCACAATATTTTCGCAATGCTTATGAAGTTTTATACATTCAAGAATCAATTTATATGGATTTCTTTTCCACCCATGTGTATCAACAATTTGAATATTATTACTTCCAATTGCTATATTTAACTCTTTATTTAATAGCTTTGTCTTAATTGTTTGTCCATTTAAAAGTTTTTTTTTCCCCCAAAATGACCGCAAATACCTATTTTGAACATATTAAAAACTCCTCCTCTTGTTTTTAAAATTTTCTTAGTAATAATTCTAGTGTTTAAACTATAATTTAGCATATATCACATTTGTCCAGATTTAAATTAAGTGAAAAGCATATTGATATATCCATATATTATTAAGACAAATTTTTTAAAATTATATTACTATATACTAAATAATAACAATTCAAAAAATCTCTTTTATAAATAATGCTTTTTAAAGGCATTAAGGCAATAAAAAATAAAATAGTAAAGGCATTTAAAAATAGATAAATTTTCAATATGTCTGCAATTATTCCAATGATTCTTAACTGCTCTAAACTTATTATTTGATATAGAACCTTCAACTTTCCTATAATATGCCAAACTTTCGTTTAAGCCATAAGCTAAATTGTTTTCTCTAAGTATTTTAGCCCAAGTCATTGAATCATGATCTTTCTTAACATTAACTAATCTAACATCACCAATAATCTCCTTATTCAACATAACAGTAAGTGTACCTATAATAGTATTCTTCATAAATCCACTATAATTAAGCTTTTTAGGCACCTTTATTACTTTATTATTTTTATCTCTTAGTATCTCATACCCAGTAAATGAGAACCCTATATTTCTTTGAACCATAAATTTTAATTGTCTTTCTAACTTATTAGGCTTCCACATATCATCTGAGTCCAAGAATGCAATATATTTACCCCTTGCTTGTTCCAAAGCTTTATTTCTAGCTATAGCTGCACCTGAATTATTTTCTAGCTTAAAATACTTAATTCGAGAATCATCAAATTCCTTTACAACATTAGCTGTATTATCTTTAGAACAATCATCAGCAATAAGCATTTCCCAATTAGTATAAGTCTGTGATAAAACACTATTTATTGTATCCCTTATATATTTTTCAGAATTATATACAGGAGTAATTATGGATACTAATTTATCATTTGGTATTATATGACTCATCTTAACACCTCATCTATTAACTATTTCTATGCCTCTCTCTTTACTATAGATATATGTTTCTTTATCAATTTTACCATTACTTAATAAATAATCACCAAGATCTTCTGCTGTATCCAAACCCTCTGTCGATATATCATCCTTCATAAGAACCTTAGCAACTGTCATGATTATAATTTGCATATCCTTTAAAAAAGAAATATCCTCAATATACTCTAAATCAAGAGAAAACTTTTCTTCCCAGCTAATATTATTTCTGCCATTTACTTGGGCCCATCCCGTAAGACCTGGATGAACTGAATGTCTCTCTCTTTGTTCAGGTGTCATAAATACCATATCACGTACTAATTGAGGCCTTGGACCCACTATACTCATATCACCCTTGAGTATATTAAACAACTCTGGCAACTCATCAAGAGATGTTGAACGTAAAAACTTCCCAAACTTAGTAAGCCTTTCACTATCAGGAAGCAGTTCCCCATTCTCATCTCTTTTATCAGTCATTGTCCTGAACTTATATATCGTAAATATCTTTTCATTAAGTCCAGGTCTTTTTTGCTTAAAGATCACTGGACTACCTAATTTCACTCTCACTAATATAGCTACTATCAATAATACTGGACTTAAAACTATAATTGCAAGCAAAGATAATACAAAGTCCATAGGTCTTTTTATAAACCTTCTATATATTCCGCCTTTTTTATGCTTTTTAGTTGTTTGTGTAGTATTAGATTTAGTTTCTGTTTGCATATTACAAAAACAACCCCTTTATAATTTCACAGACTCTTTCAAGATCATCATCTATCATCTTGGTATCACTTGGCAAGCATACACCTCTTTTGAATATATCCTCAGATACCCCTTCACCTATAAAGTCATACTCTTCAAAGAAAGGTTGCATATGCATTGGCTTCCAAATAGGCCTAGATTCGATATTCTCAGCTTCTAAAGTCTCCATAATATCTACTGGCTTTATCTTTCCTTTCAAAGTCATGCAAGTTAACCAATAGTTTGGTTGATCCCATTCGTTGACTGGCATGAATTCTACAGCTTCCAGTTTAGAAAGCTCACCTTTGTAATACTCAAATATATATTTCTTCTTTTCAACCCTTTGATCTAAGACTTTAAGCTGACCTCTACCAATACCGGCCACAATATTACTCATCCTATAATTAAAGCCTAGCTCACTATGTTGATAATGTCTTGCTTTGTCTCTTGACTGTGTTGCCCAGAATCGCACCTTTTCTATTCTTTCCTCATTGTCAGAGACAAGCATACCACCACCAGAAGTAGTGATAATCTTATTTCCGTTAAAAGAGAATATCCCATAGTCTCCAAAGCTACCTGTATGTTTTCCCTTATAGTATGTGCCTAGAGATTCTGCTGCATCTTCTATAAGTACTACATTGTGTTTTTTACAAAGCTCTATGATCCTATCCATATCAGCAGACAAACCATAGAGATGAACTACAATTACTGCCTTTACTTCAGGATATTTCTCAAAAGCCTTTTCTAATGCTTCAGGGCATATATTCCATGTTTCATAATCACTATCTATAAAAACTGGAACAGCATTCTGATAGATTATAGGATTTGCACTAGCAGCAAAGGTAAGGCTTGGACAAAAGACAATATCCCCTTCCCCTACTCCAGCAGCTTTAAGGGCTAGATGAATAGCTCCTGTACCTGAAGAAAGAGCTGCAGCGGCTTTACTACCTACTTTAGAAGCAAGTTCATTCTCAAATTCATTTACATTCTTTCCAAGTGGAGCAATCCAATTTGTATCGAAAGCTTCCTTTACATACTGCATTTCATAGCCTTCATCACTCATATGTGGTGAAGCCAAATATATTCGCTCACTCATCCCTATAACCTCAATTCTTTGTGTATATTTTATGCATAGAAGTATTTTCCAACGACGTCCGCTGTCACATTTTCATCTTGCTTACTACCTATTTTAATATAAATCATACTACAAATAAATCTAAATTTTCTTTCTACTCGACATTTGCTGTCAAAATATATTGTATTACTATTCTAAGTTCTTGTCAAGGTAAATGGACAAATAGTGTACTACTTATAAATAACGGTTTAGAGAACAAAAATATTGAGCATAAAATCTTTTTTTACTATCCTTATTTATTCTATTAAAATTATTGTTTTCCTGTAGTTAAATTTTGCTTAATTTTTATATTTTTGTTTTTTGTGTTTTTATTCGTACCCATGCATAAAAATACAGGGGATAGTGATTAAAATAATCACTATCCCCTGTATAAGCTCTGTATTGCAATATTTTATTTTCCGTTCAATCTTGCTTTGATTAAGCATCCTATCTTTTAAAAGGATTTCTAAATTTTGTGAAAAATCCCTTTTTAGCTTGATATTCTGTCGGTTTTAGAGTTCTGATTTGTTTATCCTCTATTATCAGGCTGTTATTCTTAATGATTCGCCTGCCCTCTTCTCCAATAATTTCTTCTAGTCTTTTTACACCTTCAGCCAGACACTGTCCTCTAGCTTCCAGAGAATGAAGGTCAGAGCCAATGAATTGTATCATATTGTGTCTTAGAAGTATTTCTGCTGTTTCTTGAACCTCCTGGCCAAAGAATCCTATAAGACTACCTGCATTTAGCTGGGCATATACTCCTTCTTCTATCCAGTTCAGCATTCTATTAGGATCCTGGACTATCTCCCTATATCTTTCTGGATGTGAGATAATCACCTTATAACCCATTACCTTCAAGTCATAGAATAGCTCATCAATATTGGCAGGTATATAATTCATAGGAAATTCCAGAAGGATATAGCTACTATCATTAATAGTAGCTATCAAACCTTCACTCAAATCCCTTGCCAGGCCAGGATACACAAAGACCTCAGCTCCAGGATATATAGCAAAATCCAAATTTTCTTTTTCAATTTCTTCTTCTAACCTAGATACCTTTTCTCTAATCTCATCTATTCCAGGACGATAGCCTTCTTCCATGAAATGTGGTGTAGCTACTATACCTTTGATTCCTTCTTTGATAGACTCACGAACTATAGCCATTGATTCTTCCATGTCTCTTACTCCGTCATCAACTGCCGCCAGAATATGACTGTGTATATCTATCATTGTAAGCATCCTTTCTTCTGTCTGATCTATTTTTCTTCTTTTCTATTTTTTAACTTTATGCCCATAGTAGTAATAGTGTAAGTATTTTCCGTCTTCATGGGCTGGATATTTATTCAAGACCACTCCTAGAATATTAGCATGGACTCTTTCTAATGTCTCTTGAGATTTTATTAGAATTTCTTTATCTGTCTGATGTGATGCTATTACCAGGATCACACCATCTACTTTATTAGCCAGTACTGCTGCATCTGTTACAGCAATTACTGGTGGTGAATCTATCAATATTATATCTGCTACTTCTTCTGCCTCTTTGAGCAATTTCTCCATTCTACGAGAGTTCAAAAGTTCTGCAGGATTTGGAGGTATTACCCCTGTACTTATCAACTGCAGACCCTCTATACCTGTCTCTCTCAAGCCATTCTCAAGCTCTATTTCGCCAGTTAGAATACTACTTAAGCCAGTAAAGTTGCTCATCTCAAAGAACTTATGCTGCATAGGTTTTCTCAAGTCAGCATCTATGATGATTACCTTTTTTCCGTTTTGCACCATTGACAAGGCTATATTCACCAATGTCAATGACTTACCCTCTGCTGTTCCACTACTAGTAAAAAGTAGAGTCTTTAAGGGTTTGTCAGGACTAAGAAAGCTAAGATTTGTCCTGATATTTCTATATGCCTCAGCCACTGGTGACTTAGGATTGTTCTTTACTATCAATTCATTTTTCCTACTTTTTAAAGCCTGTCTGCTCAACTTCTCTTTTTTCTTAAAAATATTAAGCATTATAATCAGTCCTTCCGTAACCCTGATCATGATCTACTAGATATATATCAGGGATAACACCTAAGACAGGCAGACCTGTTAGTTGTTCTACATCTTTTTCTTCCTTTACAGTATTATCAAAGTACTCTATCATGAAGATTATGAATACAGCTACAAAGCCTGCCAGGAAAGCAGCAATTACAATGTTTAGCTGAGTCCTTGGTCTAATTGGATTCCCATTAACAATTGCCGGGTCAACTACAATTATATCGGAACTTTGCATAGCTTCCTGTATCTGTATCTCTTCTCTTCTTTCCATAAGGATAATGTATAGGTTTTCTGCTACCCTGGCTTCTCTTTCAAGACGTGCCAGCTCTAATTCTTTCTCTGGTAGCTGATTTAAGTCTCTTTCTATTTCCAAGATAGCCCTGTCTAGACCATCGATACGTGCCTTGCTTGTAATTAACTCTGTCTCTAAGGCTATCAAACGTTGTCTTAATTCCTGATGCAAAGGATTCAGGGTTTCTGTTCTGGAACTAATGATCTCTTCTACTGTTCCAGCCAGTATATTTTCTATCTCTGCTTTTTTACTTTGTAGTTCTATCACCTGTGGATGTCTTTCTGTATAGACTTCCAACAAAGCAGCCAGCTCTACTTCTAATTCTAACAATCTCTGTCTATTTGTAGAGACGATTGGGTTATTGCTTAATGTCTTACTGGAGACAAGTTCCCTATCTTCTCTGCTAAAGTACTCCCTTGTTTCTGCTAGAGCTAGCTCTGTTTCTTCTAGTCTCAACTGAGCCTCTGCCCTATTTGTTTCTAGAGTAGTCAATTGATTCATTACATTTCTAGCAAATTCCTGAGGTAAGATGATTCCTTCTTCCATCTTGAAATTCAGCGTTCTTTCTTCTAGATCCAATAGATTGGACTGTACTGTAGCTAATTGACTTGTGATAAAGCTAGAAGCACTTCCTAAATCTGATCTATTGAGCTTCTGATTCTCATCCTGGAATACCTCTACAAGCTTATTGGCAATATCTCTTGCCATTTCGGCTTCTTTATATTCAACTCTAATAGTAATCAAATTAGTATCAGATGATCCACTTATATTGATCATATTTCCTAAACTTCTAGTTGATATCAATTCTCCCTCTTCATTACGTAAGTCTAATTCTTCAACTACCCTATTTAAGATAGGTCTAGTTTTAAAAAGAGCTGTATATGTTGATATCCTACTGGAGCTAGAAAAGGGTGAAAACTGATCAGCAAACAAACTATCCATGCCGTTATCTTCTCTAACCATAACTACTGTCGTAGTTTCATATATCCTTGTCAAAGAATTACTATAGAAGTAGCTGACTACTACTGCTATCAATACTAGTGATATGACTAGCCATTTCTTTTTCCAGAGCAAATATATATATTCTTGTAGATCTATTTCCTGCATTCCATCGTCAAACTGGGGTGATGATCCCTGTCCTGTATTATCCATATTACTTACCTCCTTACCAACTTATATCCAGAAAGTTTTTTATTAGATTCAAACCACTGATGAAGTTAAAGACTTTTTCCCAGTCTATTGTATTTGTTTCTTCTATTTTGATAGTATCTCCTGGATTTAGTAAGGGGTTTGCTTCGTTATTTGCTCCTGCAAAATAGTCTTCCAGGTTGATTGTCTGACTACTACCGTCTATAGACATAATTCGAATTCTTTCAATATCTCCACGCTCTCCTTGATTTCCTGCCTGTGCTAGAAGACTATCAAGACGTAAGTCGTCATGCCATTTATAGATTCCAGGGCGATTGACTTCTCCTAAGATTGATACATCGTGAACTCTAGTATCAATATAGATGCTATCACCTGACTCTAAAAGAGGATTGGCATTTAAGTCTCCTTCTGCTATATATTCTCTATAGTTTACAAATTCTCTTTCTTGATTTTCTCTACTTATCCTTATATTGTTTAGATTGGCATTCTCTGTGTGACTACCAGCAAAGGCCAACAATTCACTAAGGCGCATTCCTTCTCGCCAATTATAGCTGCCTGGATTTCTAATCTCACCTGAGATACTTACTTTAAAGTTGCCTCTAGGTACATAGATCATATCTCCATCTGCTAATTGAGGTGAGGCTATATTTCCAGAAAGAAGCTTGCTTACTTCAAGTAATTCTACACTATCCTCAGACCTGTATTCCAATTCTAATGCAGCTTCACTGCTTAGACCTCCTGCCATAGCTAATAGGTCATTGATCTTTAGGTTTTTTCTTAATTGATATCGTCCAGGATTCTTGACCTGACCCATGACAGTTATCTCGATAACTCCTTCAGGGATATAGATGATGTCTCCATCTTCCAGTACATAATTTGCTTCTATTGATGTGCCATCAACTAAGCCTTGAAGATTTATAATTTCAAATACATTACCCCGGGTTAAGCGAACATCATCAAGGGCCGCCTTATCTGTAGGGCCACCTGCTGTCGATAACAATTCCATGATGGTTTTTCCTGGTCTGAATTGATATGTACCTGGATTCCTAATCTCTCCCAGAACCATTACCCTTGTTTGACGGTATTCGATTAATTGAAGGTTTACTTGAGGGTCCCTGATATATAGGGCATATTTATCTGTCAGTTTCTGGCTTAATTCTCTAAGACTAAGCCCCTTTACTTCTACAGTAGATATTAAGGGAAGACTTACATTCCCATCAGGACCTACTGTGAATTCTGTAGATAGATCTCCATGTCCCCAGACACTTACTGCCAGTTTATCACCTTGCTGTATAATGTATTCTGCGCTAACTGTAAGTGAAAGAAAAACCAGTATTATTAATATTAATAAGATATTTGAGATATAATTGCTTTTTTTCATATTTTCCTGATCTCAAGAATCAGATCCACCCCTTCTCCTTAAAGCTATGTTTTATAGCTTTTTATTTCTTTTTTCTTCAAGTATATTAATTCTACAAAAGATTAAACTTTCCTTTAAATAATTTAGTCTTGAATCATGTATTTTATGCCATTTATAGATTATTCTTTATTTTTTCCCAGATGCCTTTTAGTCTTTTCCTTTTTTCTCCTTTGACACCCTTAGGACTATAGCTGTTTTCTACATAAAGACGAGTTAGATAGTTTATTTCCTTAGCAGACCTGCTATACTTTTTCCCTATGAAACTACTATACTCATATGGAGTTAAGTCTTTTTTCTTTTTATCTCCTTTGATAGATAGTAATTTAAGCATTCCTTTATAGAGTATTCTTATTAGCTGAGAAATATTTCTAGCTTGAGCTAAATCTGCTCTATACTCTTTTTCTTTTTTCTTTGAGCTCTTCTTTATATTATTCTTAATGAGTTCTTTGATATTACTAATGTTTTCCTTGATTTTTTTTGTTTCTGAAAAGAGTGTTTTGATAAAGTAGATAAAGAACTTTATGAATTCTTTAAGAAATACCTTGATATTTGCGATTTTATCAAAATCTATATTTATCAAGAATAAAACAAGGGCTATCCCTATTAAAGTTAATACAATATAGATAATGAATTGAATAGACATTATTAGATTAAGGAGCCAACTGCTTTCTTTTCCAGAGCTCAGTATATTTCTACCTTCTTCTGCTAGTGGCATTTCCCTTAGACTTTCAAATCCAGGTGATTCTATATTTATTTCTCCTAGCAGTGACCAGAAGAAGTCTGATATTTGCTGAAATGTTATTAGTGTATAGTTCTGTGGCATGAAGAAGGCAATTAATATTGCCAGTATTACTAAGATAATCATATACTTATTCCAAAATAGCTTTAATTTTTTCGGTCTTTCTAGTCCTTCTATCTCCCAGTCTAGTAATAGCTTGTCCTGATATAGCAAGGCCAATATTATTATCTCTATAGCTAAAAACCTAATTGTCCCTATTATTATATAGATATTGAAGTCAGCTACTATCCAGAGTACTAGCATTATAAGGTTTATGAGAAAGACTTTCTGCTGTATTCTTTTCCAGGCTAAGGGATATTCTAATAGCTTTCGAAAGTCTTCATAGTTATTGCTCTTTCTTTTTTTAAGTTTTTTTGCTTTTTTAGCTTCTTTACTTTCATATATTTTTTTGCTGTCTTTTTTGAAATCATTAAGATATAGGCAGAATTCCATTAAATAATACCAGGTAAAAATAGTCATTATAAATATGATAAGTATCTCCAGTATATTTATATTTAATGGTAGAAAATATAAGGTGCAAAAAAAACTCCCATTTCAATGATGTATACAAAGTTAGGTATGTCTATTCTCATACTAGCCTGTATTCTTATAATACCTTCAAATAGGAAGATAAAAACAAGGATAAATATAAATATATTGAAGCTAATGATATTGAATTTTTGATTGATTACTACGATTCCCATTGCTGGTAGTGTATAAAAAAAGAGTAGTAAGAATAAGGGATAGTAATAGCTATATTTATATTCATATTTGGGAGAGTCCATATATGTCTTCCTCTCTACTTAATCGATAGATTGAGATAGGTGCTGTATAGGCTTTGTTCAGGTATTCTTTGTGCTTTACATTTTGTTTTAATACTAATATTTTCACTATAAATCCTCGAGCTACTAAGTTCTTTGCCATTAGCATTAGTTTATCTGTATCTGTCTTTGTTATTATTATTAGTACTGCTCCCCAGGCTAATTCAAGTTCTGAGTCCAATAATTCCAGAAAGTCATTTCCCTTGCTTAATTGTATCATGGCCAGGCTTTCTAATACTTCCTGTAGATGAGTCTCGCCACTTCCTAGACTATGCCTTATAGCTTCTTTGTAATCGTCATAAGGACTGTATCCATTTGTTATAAAGCTAAAACTCTGTCCTATCTCATTGAGATAATAGGCTAAGGAGGCTGCTGTTGTAATAGCAAGATCGGTATTTCTTTCTAGCATTTTTAGTCCATAGTCATCCTGATCTAGGTTTAGGATCAGGGCTGCTTCTAAGGAGACTGTTGACGGGTTTTTGCGTACCTGTAATTCCCCTGTTTTTGCTGTTGCTTTCCAATGTATCTTGTTTAGTCTATCTCCTGAGACGTATTCCCGAATCCCTACTACTTGATAAGGGTCTTTGTATATAGGCAGGGAGCATTTGATATCAGAAAAGGCTAATTTAGAAGGTAGACCTAATTCCTCCAGTTTTAGTATGCGGGGAAAGACTAGTAGATCTTTTTTATCTACTTCCCCTTTACTTAATTTATAGCCAATGATATCTGCACTTTTCCATTCTACTGGGCCTATTTGATAAAAGCCTCTTTTGCGACCATTAAGCTTTATTTGCCAGCTTTTTTTCTCCCCTGCTGCTAGAAAGATGACTCTTTTTTCTCTTTTTGTGCTTAGTTTTAATGGTATCCTTTCTTCTACTTCTAGAAATAGGATTGGAATCCTTCCTTTATTTATTATATCTATTTTACATTCTATTTCTTCGTGTAAGAATATATGGCTTTCACTTATCTGATGGATTATGAGAAGATTTTTTTCTATATTATAATGATACAGTATTAAAAAAATATGTACTGCTAAAAAGAAGTAGGCTATATTGTATAAAGGATATATTTGAAATAACATTCCTATACCATATGAAATAGCAGCTAATACTAGGAAGTTGATCAATCTATAGGGACCTCTGTCTCTTTTAGTATTTCTTCTATAATCTTAGTGCTTTGTCTTCCCCTAAGACGACTTTTCCCTTTGACTATTATCCTATGGCTTAGTACTGCTTCTGCTATTTCTTTTATATCGTCAGGTATTAGATAGTCCCGGCCCTGTATATAGGCCCAGGCTTGTCCCATTTTCATAAGGGCTATACTTCCTCTAGGGCTTACCCCTATTTCTAAATCCTGATTTTCTCTACTTCGATTTACTATATCAACTATGTATTTGCGAATTTTTTTGTCTAGATGAACTTTCTTTACCTCAGCTTGCATTGCTACGAACTCTTGATCATCGATTACTTTATCTAATCTTTCGATAGGGTGTTGGTATTGTAAGTTTTTCAAAAGTTCTTCTTCGTTTTCTGCCTGAGGGTATCCGATTTTTAGTCTAAGTAGGAATCTATCTAATTGGGCTTCTGGTAAGGGAAATGTCCCATCATATTCAATGGGGTTTTGTGTTGCTAATACTAAAAATGGACTTGGTAACTTTTTGCTAACACCTTCTATTGTGACTTGATTTTCTGCCATGCTTTCTAGTAGGCTAGATTGGGTTCTTGGTGTTGCCCGATTGATCTCATCAGCCAGCACTACTTGTGATAATATGGGGCCTTTTCTAAATTCGAATTCATTGCTTTTTCGATTGTAGATAGTTATCCCTGTAACATCACTTGGTAGCATGTCAGGTGTGAATTGTATTCTCTTGAAAGTACAGCCAATTGATTTAGCAAGGGAGCGGGCCAAGATAGTTTTCCCAACTCCAGGTATGTCTTCAAAGAGAATATGACCTTCAGCTAGCATCGCAGCTAAGGAGAGCTCAATTACCTTTCGTTTACCTATAATTACCTTCTCAATGTTTTCAATTATTAAGCTAATCTTTTCCATCTGATCACCTTCTATCAGTTAATCTTTACTGCATATATTCATTTTATCAAAATTATAATAAAATTTCCACTTTTTCTTGGGAAGAATTGATTTTTCTTCTTCTGCTATCCATTTTATACATCGTGAAGGCTTGTATTATCTAAGAATTCCCTTGACATAATATATTATATAATTTATAATCAAATAAAAGCATATCAAAATACTATGGTTTAAAGTTTAAGCTAAGCCTCTTTCATTATTAATCTGCTTGCTTAATAATTATAAAGCTTTCTTATTTATTAATATTTAAGCTTTTTTGTGAATAAAAGTACATTAAAAGTTCAAGGGGGTAATAAAATGACTATTTATAATAATGTCTTAGAATTAATTGGAAACACTCCGATTATACGACTAAATAATCTAAGTAAAGAAAATGAAGCCAATATTCTTATTAAATTGGAGAAGAACAACCCTGGAGGTAGTATCAAGGATCGTATCTGCTTAAATATGATCAAAGATGCTGAAGAAAAGGGTGTCTTAAAGCCTGGTGGTACTATTGTAGAACCAACTAGTGGTAATACTGGTATAGGTCTAGCTATGATAGGTGCTGCTAAGGGTTATCAAGTTGTACTCACAATGCCTGATACTATGAGTATTGAGAGACGGAAATTACTAAAGGCATATGGTGCTGATATTGTACTTACTCCTGGTGAAGAAGGTATGAAGGGTGCTATTGAAAAGGCCAGGGAAATTGCTGATAGTGATCCTAAGAACTTTATGCCTCAACAATTTGAGAATCCAGCTAATCCTGATATACATCGCAAGACAACTGCTGAGGAAATTATCAGGGATACTGATGCTAATATAGATTACTTTATTGCAGGTGTAGGCACTGGTGGTACTTTAACAGGTACTGGAGAGATTTTAAAGGAACGTATTCCAGGTATAGAGATTGTAGCATTAGAACCTAAAGATTCTGCTGTTATCTCTGGTGAAAAACCTGGACCTCACAAGATACAGGGTATTGGGGCTGGTTTTATACCTGATGTTTTAGAAACAGATATTATTGATAGGATTATTAAGATAGGTAATTTTGAGGCTATAGAATATAGCCGAAAAGTTGCAGCTAAGGAAGGTTTGCTATTAGGCATCTCCTCTGGTGCAGCTATTGCCGCTGCTGTCCGATTGGCTAAAGAGGTAGGGAAAGACAAGACTATTTTAGCTATCGCTCCAGACACTGGAGAGAGATACTTGAGTACTGAACTTTTTAGCTAAGATGTGAAAAAAGAGCCTTATTAGCATACTGCTATGCTAATAAGGCTCTTTTTTAAGATTAATTTTAAAATTGATAATTAATATTTACCCTGGCATTAAAAGAATTGCTCTGGGATAAATTAATGCTATCACTTGCTAAAGTCAAATTTAAAAAACTATAATCTATATCAATCTGCTTTTGATTAGCATATAGACCTAAGTTAATCGTCATAAGTTCATTATTTATTTCTCTTCTCAGAACATCATATGATACATAGGGTATCTCCCGATTTCTTAAGATAAAACCACCTTCAAACCTATCTCTTCTGTAAGACAATTTAATCATCGGGCTTAACTGACTATAATAATTTTTATGGTAATACCTTCCTGAATAAGGGGGCAAATACGTAATAAAATCTTCTTCAATTACAAGATTATCAGATGTATAAGATCCATCACTTGTATATATATCATTCCAGTATATAAAGCTATAAATATCTTCAAGTAATAGTGATAAGGATTGTAAGTCATCAATTTGCCATTCAAGTAAGAAATCCATACTAAATCCTATACTATAGAAATCAATACCTTCCTGGCTAGTTTCCTGACTTATAAAGCTTGAGGAGCTTGTACTAAGGCCATCTAATACAAAGCTTCCATTACGATAGGAAACTTCTGCATTATAATAGCTTCGTTTAAGATTTAATCCTCTTAATAATTTAGCTAGTAAATCTATTTTAATGTTATAATCTTCTAGATTAATAACAGTAGCTCCAAAGTAAATACCATCTAATGTTTGACTTACAGTATTCACTTTGAATTTATACCTACTACTTAAGAGTCTTCCTTGTCCTAAATCATAAAAAAATTTAATAGTCTCTTCATCAATATTTATATTGCTTTCAGATTTACGCAGGTAACCAAAATAAAAGTTAGAATCACTGCTTTGGAAAGTATATTTTTGTTGACTAGATACATGAATACTTTCATCACGGATTTCCAAAGGCCAAAAATATTCATCTTGTATTAAATCAACGATAGAAAAAACCTTACTATCTATATAGAAATTGAATTCAAAATCAAAATCAAATCCATTTCCATATAAATTATAAGGTATACACAAAAATAATAATATTAATAAACTTACTTTTATCTTCTTATTTATCATATAAACACCTTGCTATTGTTTTTATTTTTAAGAAATCAAAGCGAACATTAAGAATATGTTCGCTTTGATAAAAGAATCATTATAACTGGGGAAGTATCCTAATTACCTTATCTGAGTTACGTATTATTACTGTAGCTTGATAATCATCAATTATAATATCTGCCAAAACGTCACCCTCTGCACTTTTAATCTCCCCTATTTTACGGTCATCAATATCATTAAAATCAATTTCAAAGTCTATTACTAAACCTTTTTCATTTTCTAAATTAACTAGCATATTAGACTGATTATTTTTCTCAATATATTCAAATTCTATTGTACCACATAAGAACTGATCATCTCCATAATAAAGAGTTATTTCACTTGAATGTGAACCTTCATAAACATTTTCAATTATTTCACTAAAAAATTCTAAACTTATTCCTTTAAAATCACCTTCTAAAGTACCTTCAAAAGATAGTTTGGCTAGCATATTTTCAAAATCTACTACCTCAAAATTTAATTCTCCCTCTGCTATAACTGGATTTGAAGAAGAGTTATACTCCTCATATCTACCAATAAGTTCAAACCCTTTCATCTCTTCATTATTAAAAGCTAGATAAAGATTAAAAATACCTTCTAGTTCAAAAACATCTTTAACTACAAAGTATGCATCATCTAAACCTATTCTTTCGAAAATCGCTTCTTCGCCTTCAGCTAGATCTACAAGACTTGGAACAGATTCAAAATCAAATTCTAAATTACCTTCAAAAGAAATAATATCAGAGTCAAAGTTTCCGTTAATATATAAATATTGTTCTTCACTTGTGAAGTTTAACTGTGAATCAATATATAGATTAAGATCTATATTACCAAGAATAATATCTTCAATATCATAATAAGTATTTCCGCTAAACATATTACCAATTAGAGATAGACTAAAGTCTTTTGGAATTATATACTTGTAATCATTTGTATCAATATAAGTAACTACACTTCTTACATCATCAAATTCAATATCTAATTCAAGATGATATGCTGTCTCAGTTGGTTCACCAATAATATGTGTATAATTAAAGTAAGCTTTTGAAAAATCTACATAGATATCATTTTCTTCTACAGTAATTAGTTCGTCTGCATTAATCATCTCTATTCTTATCTTTTCTTCTTCATTAATATTCAAAATCCATACGTTATCCTCTATGTCATCTTGAGAGTTTTCTTCAAGATATTCAAACTCTCCAAATTGATTCAATTGGTAGTAACCAGGATTTGCATACCAATAAAAGTCTTCCATATAGAAAAATGTTTCAGCAAATCTAAGAGTATATGCAAGTTCTCTTCCAAATAATTCTGTATATGGTATGACTTTTTCTTCTATGTTTTCAGCAATTTTCTCTATTTGCTGATTGTATGTATTATTCAAGTGAATACCATAATTATTGATATCATTAATTAATTGCTCAATATCATTTATTCCTTCTTCTTCAGATAAATTAAATGTATATTCAGTGTTTCCGCCACCAACTAAATCTACAGGTCCTGTAAAGTCAATGTTATCTTCTTCTTTAAATAGTTTAAATTCATATGTTCCATCTTCTAAACCTGCAAATACAAACTTTCCTTCCGCATCTGTTAAAACTGTCTCTCCTGTCTCTACTAAAGTAACTTCTACACCTTCTACAGGCTGACCGTTATATGTAACTTCTCCTACTATAGTATTTAAATCCTCTACAGGTGGTACAACTGGATCAAAATCACAAGCTGCTATTAAAAGCATCACTAAAAGCAAAGTAAATATTAACGTAATTTTTTTATTTTTCATAATTTCGGGTATATAACCCTTACACCTCCAAAAATATTATATATATATATAATTCAAGGGAAAATAAAATTACCCTTTAATATATAGTAATTTTTTTCCGTCTATTTCCAACGACATTCGACAATTTTTAGCTAAAATATAGTAAGCTTCTAGCTATCACTTTATAGGATAAGATATAATATGTAATTTACATGCTTTTTAAATAAAATAAGAGCCTCAATAGCAGATACTTAACTACAAAAGCTCTTTTAGATTATATATATTCAATTTCAAATATATTATTAGCACAAGTTTCGGACTTTAATTTATCAAAAGGCCTCAAAAAAGTCTATCTAAATCTTTGATTTAAGTGGAAATCTTCACTGAAAAATAAATTATTTTTCACTATTTTTATCTCCACAAAGTTCTTTGCAGCGTTCTTCCATTTCTTCTAATTTCTCTTTTGCAGCAGTCAATGCTTCTCCTACTGGATCTGGTAACTCTGCATGATTGAGCTCTAGTTCAGGATGAAGTCGCTTACCTTCTCTAAGTATCACTCTTCCAGGAATACCAACAACTGTTGAGTACTCAGGAATGTCTTTTAATACTACTGAGCCAGCTCCGATTTTGACATCATTGCCAATGGTTATAGAGCCTAATACTTTTGCCCCTGCTCCTACTAAAACATCATCTCCTAAGGTAGGATGTCTTTTGCCTTTTTCTTTACCAGTTCCTCCCAGGGTTACACCTTGATAGAGAGTAACATTTTCTCCTATGTCTGTGGTTTCGCCAATGACAACACCCATACCATGATCTATGAAAAAACCTTTCCCAATTCTTGCTCCCGGGTGTATTTCAATACCTGTTAAGAATCTAACTATTTGGGATATCAAACGGGGAAGAATTCTTAGACCTAAGTTATATAAGCTATGGGAAAATCTATGAATTATGATTGCGTGTAGACCTGAATAGGCCAATAATACTTCGAATATATTATTTACTGCTGGATCTCTCTCAAATACTGCTTTTATGTCTGCTCTTATATTTTTGAACATTGGCAAAACCCCTCCTTTAGAAAAAAGAGAGGGAGTATCCGCTCTTTACTTTACTCCCCTCTCTACTTTCTCAACATAATTAACTTCTATCTGTCTTCAAGTTATCTTCTGATAACTTCTTCTCTTTCAGGCCCAGTTCCGATTATCTTAATTGGCAGATTAGATAATTCTTCTATTCTTTTGATATAGTTTTGAGCTTCTTTTGGTAATTGCTCAAAATCATTTACAGCACGTATATCCTCTTGCCAGCCTGGTAATTCTTCATATACAGCTTTACATTCTTCTAAGATTTGATTTTCTAATGGGAAATCTTTAAGTTCTTTCCCTTTATATTTATATGCAGTACATATCTTAATTGTTTCTAAACCACTTAATACATCTAATTTACTTAGGGCTATTTCTGTTAGTCCATTTACTCGATAAGCATGCTGAAGTATCAAGATATCAAACCAGCCACATCGTCTTGCTCTACCTGTTGTCACACCAAATTCGTGACCTTTTTCCTGTAGATATTCTCCCATCTCATCTTTTAATTCTGTTGGGAAGGGTCCTTCTCCTACTCTAGTCAAATATGCCTTGGCAACACCAAGTACATCGTCTATTCTAGTAGGGCCTATCCCTGATCCTGTGATTACACCACCAGCTGTAGGATTTGATGAGGTTACGTAAGGATAGCTTCCATGATCTATATCCAGAAGTGTTCCCTGAGCACCTTCGAAGAATATTTTTTTCTTTTCTTGTCTGGCTTTTTCTAAGAGTATCCCGGTGTTCTTAAGGTGGGGTTTTATTATTTTAATATATTCTTGATATGCTTCTACTATTTCATCTGCACTCATTCTCTGGCTATTATATACTTTTTCTAGTATAAGATTTTGATATTCTAGATTATTTTTTACATGGCGATAAAATTTATCTTTATCAAGGGTATCTATTAACCTAATGCCTCTTCTGGCAACCTTATCTGTATATGCTGGACCAATGCCTTTACCTGTGGTTCCAATTTTTTTATCACCTTTGCGCTCTTCTTCTAAGCTATCAATTATGCGATGATAAGGCATTATTACATGAGCAGTTTCACTTATATAGAGATTATCGAGGGATATTCCTCTTTTTTCTACTGATTGCATTTCTGCTACTAATGCCTCTGGATCTATTACAACACCATTGCCAATAATATTGATCTTTTTTGGGTTTAATACTCCTGAGGGTAATAAATGAAGTTCGAATTTCTCTTCTCCTACTATGACTGTGTGCCCGGCATTATTTCCTCCAGCAAAGCGAACTATCAGATCTGCTGTTTGAGCCAGCATATCTGTTATTTTCCCTTTTCCTTCATCTCCCCATTGTGCACCTACCACAATTTTATTGGACATATTATAAGCTAAGTCTTCTATTCTTTATACTTAGCTTTTTCCGCCTCCTTCTAAACCTGTCTTTTGATAGATATAGTCTATTTCTTTTAAGAAGACTTGATAATCAAAGATATTATTTATTTCTTCTTCTTTTAGATGTTTTCTGATTTCTTCGTCTTTTTTAATTAGTTCTTGATAGCTTTCTCTTTTTTCCCAGGCTACAAGGGCATTTTTCTGTGCTAATTCATAGGCTGCTTCTCTTGTTAGCCCTTTGTCTACTAATGCCAACATGACTTTTTGTGAGAATATTAGTCCATGTGTTTTTTCTAAATTTTCCTTCATTCTATCTTTATTTATCTTAAGCTCGTCTAATACCATTATGAACTTATTTAGCATATAATCTACTAATATACTGCTATCGGGGATTATTATCCTTTCTACAGAAGAATGTGTTAAATCCCTTTCGTGCCATAGTGATATGTTTTCTAAGGCTGGTACTACGTTTCCTCTAACGATTCTTGCTAAACCTGATATCCTTTCACATACTATTGGGTTCTTTTTATGTGGCATAGCAGAGGATCCTTTTTGTCCTTTTCGAAATCCTTCTTCTACTTCTAATATATCGGTTCTTTGCAAGTTACGTATTTCTGTTGTGAATTTTTCTAATGATGCTGCGATTAGTGCTAAGTTATTCATAAAGTCAGCATGACGGTCTCTTTGCAAAACCTGATTTGAGACTGCTGCTGTTTTTAGTCCTAATTCCTGACAGACTAATTCTTCTAATTGAGGATTAACGCTGGCATATGTTCCTACTGCTCCTGATAATTGTCCAACTGCTATTACTTCTTTGATATTTTTCATTCTAGTGATTTGTCTTTCTATTTCTTTATACCAAATAGCTAGTTTTAAACCCCAGCTGACTGGTTCAGCATGGACACCATGGGTTCTACCTATCATTACTGTTAGCTTATGTGTTATTGCCTCTTTTGATAGTTTTTCTTTTAGTTTTTCCAGGTCTTCTATGATTAGTTCTACTGCTTGTTTCATTTGTATCGCCAGGGCTGTGTCTTTTACATCAGATGAGGTTAGACCCATATGTATATACTTTGACTCATCTCCCAGGGTTTCATTTATTCCTTCTACAAATGCTAATATATCGTGTCTTGTAACTTTTTCAATTTCTTTTATTCTTTCTACATCTAGTCTAATGTTCTCTTCTATCTTCTTCATTTGATCTTCGGGAATTTTCCCTAATTTGGCCCAGGCTCGACAGGCAGCCAGCTCTATATCTAGCCAAATTTTCAACTTATTCTCATCACTCCAAATCCCTGCCATTTTAGGCAAGCTATAACGTGATATCAAGAAAAATCTCTCCTTCTACTTGTATTTGCCCTTATAGGCTTATACTACTCGCTTCTTTTTCCTTAATAATCTTAGCAAATGAGAGTAAAGATGTCAAGATAATCTACTGCTTAGAAGCTATTTCTCACTAACTATCTTAACTAATTCTTCGTTTACTATCTCTCCATTTATATCTACTAAGGGGAAATCCATTTCCTTATATGACCAGACTGCTCTTGCTATATCGTAGTCATTCAACAAATCTATGAAGTCTCTATGCCACTTAAGTCTACTTTCATCATCAGCTGTCTCGATTACGCCATATTCTCCACAGTATAGTTCGGCTCCTGTTTTTTCTATAAAATCCAGGGCATGTTTTAATTCTCCGCGTAAATATTCCTTGTTTATAGTTTTACCTATATTAACTTTTTCATAAGCATAAAGTTCTGGATTTGCTTCATATTTTTCTTTTAGTCCAATCATTTTACCAGGATATTTTAAATTGGTATCATAGTCTACATTTATTGCTGACCAGGGTGCTTTCTGGTGTGTAAATAGTAGTGGTAAATAGTAGTGGAATGTATAGACAATATTAGGGTCATCTATTGTTTCTATGTTTTTTAATTCATAGATAGAGTTATAGTAATTTCCACCATATATTATTACCCGCTCCTGGTCTATTTCTCTAATGGCCTCAATTGTTTTGTGTGCCAATTTGTTCCAGCGATTACTTTCTTTATCTACTACTTCGTTTAATAGTTCAAAGATTAGTTCTTCTCCTTCATTAATATAGCGTCTTGCAAATTCTTGCCAGATACTAATAAACCTTTTCTGCATTTTTTCATCGTCAAATAAACTACTTTCTTCCAGGGAGTCAAAGCTATAGCCTGGTGCATGATGTAAATCCAGAACTATACTTAAATTATATTTTTTACACCAATTGATACAATTATCAATATAATTGAATCCCCTTTCTTTATATTTGAATGCTTCTTCTTCTGATTCAATAACTGGATAATCAATAGGAAGACGCAGATGATCCATTCCCCAGGAGGCTATCTTTTTGATATCCTCTTCCTGAATGAATGTTTCGAAGTGTTCGTGGTCATATTTTGGATATTGAGATATCCAACCACCTAAGTTTACGCCTGCTTTAATTTTCATTTTACATCTCTCCTTATCCTTTTCTTTTTTTAGTCTTCTTTGCTTTAAAGCGTCTTAATTTTATTTTTTAAGACCTTATTATATAGAGTTATACAGAACTTACTAAAACCCTTTCGCTAATTCAAAAATTTTAAAAGACTATTTATTAAAAAGAGGATTTTATTAAATTTTCAAGAATATAAGGTAATAGAAAGAGTGATTTCAATGACTGATAATATAATTGTACAAAATCATAAGAAGCTTAGTATTGCAACGGCTTCGACAGATAAGCTACGCTCTATCGAAATAGCTGATACGGCAGTGGATAATGGTTTTTTGACTCAATTTCCAGGTGCTAGTCTAGCTATTTTCCTCTATTTGATTACACATATAAATGATAATAATCTAGTTCAGACAAATCCAACTATTATTTCTTCTTATATTGCTGATAGTTTTCAAATATCTGACATAAATAAGGGCTTAAATTATCTTAGTAAAAATGATATAATAGAAGTCTCTGCTAAACGAGAGGGAGATTATACTTATAGTATTAGAGTTAAACTTGAAAATTTGAATAAAAATTTATTTTCTAATATATATGGAAAAACTATGGCGGAACAAGCGGCAAGTAAAGAGAGTTCAAATGAAGTGGAAAATAGGGATTTACAAAGAAGTGCCTCTATTTCGACTAACCCCTACTATGATCAAAGACAGGTAAGAACTGATATCCTGGCAATACCTGATGTGTCAAGGGCAGAATTGTTTAAAGCTATTCTTACTTTTATTCCTTCTAATGAAAATCTTGAGCTATTGGAAAATAGGATTAATCAGTGGTTAGAAGATTTTGAGACTAAAATGATTAAAGAGTTAATTAGAAGGGTTAATAAGTGGTTGGAAAACCATAATAATTCTCCAGATAAGGCTTTCTATTATTTAAAGGGTATTGTTGATGATTGGTATAAAAAAGATATTAGAACATATAAAGACCTACAGTATTATGATAAGCTATTTAGGGAGACCAGGGAGATTGCCAATCTTTATGGATTAAATGAATGGCATAATGTAAAGCCTAGTCACATTGAGACCTTTCATCGTTGGCTAGAAGATGGCTTCCCTCTTAGTGTAGAACTTATAAAACTCGCTATCAAAGAAGCTTATAAACGTAAAAAGGATGGACAGGCTTCTTTAAAATATATTGAGGATAACTTTATTTTACCATGGAAAGAAAAAAAGATCAGGACAAGTAAACAAGCTATGCGCTTTTTAAATAAGAGTAAATTTAAGGATTATAAGAAAAGTAAAAAGAATTCTACTAATAATTTTAAAAGAAATATAAAGAAAAATTCTAACGAAAAGATTTCTAATGAAAAGATTCCTAATGCAGCTAATTGGGATAATATAAGTTGGGATTTTGAGGATTGAGTTTTGCAAAAGAGACAATGAGGTGATAATAATGGCTGCTAATGAAAAAATGATAGAAAAAATAAATAGCCGTAGTACAGAATTTCAATTACTAGGTATTCTTTTGCAATATCCTGAAAAAATTGATGATGTTGCTGATTCTCTAGAGATGAAACATTTTCTAGATCCTCAAGCACAGTTGATTTTTGAAATTCT
Organism: Halanaerobiaceae bacterium ANBcell28; assembly: GCA_037623315.1. Taxonomy (GTDB): domain Bacteria; phylum Bacillota; class Halanaerobiia; order Halanaerobiales; family DTU029; genus JBBJJH01. The sequence goes on along the minus strand of JBBJJH010000020.1, from coordinate 13,864 downwards.
CTTAGAACAGTTTCAACAAGATAATCAGATATCTAGAACTAAATTGTTCTTGAAGTTAAAAAAGGATGGAATTATTAAAAAGCCTGAACAAATTATTGAACAATTGACTTCTGGTTTTAATACTTTGGATGAGTTTAAACCAACTGTTGAGATACTTAAATTGAATTATCAAAAACAATTACTGAAAAAGGCTGCTTCCAAGCTTAAAAAAATGGTAGATGAAAGTGATTTAAGTATTGCTGATTATCAGGCTAAGGCTCAGGAGATTGTTTTTGAAGCTACTAATGAAAATACTGATGCTGAAAAGCATATTTTTATGATGGAAGAAGCTTTGATGAATTCTTTTCAGGCTTATGTAGATAGGAAGCATAATGAGGCTGATACAGGATTGCGTACTGGCTTTATCTCTCTGGATAACTTAATTGGTGGTTTTAAAAAAGGACATTTGAATGTTATAGCTGCTTCTACCAGTATGGGAAAAACGGCTTTTTCTATTAATGTTGCTAAAAATGTTCTTAAACGCAATGTCCCTGTTGCAATTATCTCTCTGGAGATGGATGCCCAGGAGGTTGTGGATAGGATGATCGTTCAGGAGGCAGGAGTTAATGCTTGGAAATACAGCCAAGGGGAAACTAATGAAGAAGAAGATAAAAGGATTTCTAAGGCCCTGGATAATTTGCATGAATTACCTTTGGTTATCTCTGATGAGAGGGGTCTTAATCTGGCTCAGATTCGGGCAAGACTGCGTAAGTTTAAAGCTCAGTTTGGATACTTAGGTTTGGTATTAGTTGATTATTTACAGATGGTACAGTTACCTGAGGAGCTAGCAAGTAATACTGCTAGGGCTGTTGGTCAGACTGTTTTGCAGTTAAGAAACCTGGCTTCTGAGTTAGAGACTCCTATTATATTGGTATCACAGATTAGTCGTAGTTTTGCTAGTCGTCAAGATAAGCGTCCAGTTCTATCTGATCTTAGGGATTCTGGTAATATCGAGGAGGTTGCTGATGGTGTTATCTTCCTCTATCGTCATGCCCATACTAGTGCTGCTGCTCGTGAGCAGGCTATTGAAGAAGGAACAGAACGAGATACAGATATTATAATAGCCAAGCAGAGAACTGGGCAAACTGGTTCTGTGAAGTTATACTTTGAGAACGAGTTCGTTCGCTTTGTTGATCCTGAAAATTTATCATTGGAGGCGGGTATGCCTAATGTTTAATGATAATAGTAGTAATAATAATAATAATAGACGAAAACCTAATGCTGGTATGGACCAGTTAGATTTTCGCTTAATTCTTGCTTTTACTAATGCTTATGAAAAGCTCTATAGTTTAGGTGAGATTAGTGAGGATCAATTTGAGAAAGTACTTGATTTATTAGAAGATTATCAAGGATACTCAAAGGAAGAGTTTAAAGCTGAGTTAAAGAAAATTTTTCCTGAATAAAGATAAGCCCCTGTTTCAGGGGCTTATCTTTTTTTATCTTTTGTATTTACAGTCCATTTAAAAATCTCCGTAATAAAGCATTATCATCAGTATTAATTACACCATCGTTATTTACATCAGCGTTTTCAAAAACAATTTCATCTTCACTTACAACACCCATTATATAATCCCTAAGTAAAGCTATGTCTTGCTCATCTACTACTCCATCACCGTTTACATCTCCTGGACGATTAGTAATTCTTACTGAACGAGCATTAGCTTCTAATTCCAATAAATCCCTATAACCATCCAAAGTAAAAGGATTGTTTTCAAGTTCAATCCATTTTTTATCTAGATTTGCTAATTCCAGCAGAGGACCAACGTCGGATATATTATTATTATTTAATTGGTATAGCATTAAGTTTGTATTTGCTAATATACTAAGATCACTTATCTCATTATCATCAGCGTTAAGTTGGATTATACTAGGAAAAAGTTCAATACCTTCAAGGCTTTTTATACCTTCCCCACTTATGTCTAAATACTTGAGATCGTGAAGGTCTGTTCCAAATATATCCTCTCCATCTTTTATATCTAGTTTTTCTCTTATGATACTTCTAAAATTATCATCTTCAATGTTTACTTTTATGTCAAAATCAATTGCTCCGTGTAAATTTAACTCAATATAAGTTATATAATTCTCATTTCTACAATCTAAAGGTGCTAAATTATTTTTAGCTGGATCAAGTTCTAGTTCATGTAAAGTCTTGTTACGATTTTTATAAAACGTTCTTAGACTTGAAATATCACTTATATTATTATCATTTAAATTTAAATACTCTATATTATCAAAATTACTTAGCACACTTATATCTTCTACCTGATTATCCCAGAAGCTAATATAACTTAAGTGAGGTAAATAAGCTATTTGTGAAATATCACTTACATTACCATGTTCTACTCTTAATTCTTCCAAATTAACAAGATATTCAATTCCCTCTAATGATGAAAGGCCAGTCGCATATAAAGAATCCATATCCCAAAGATCCTGAATATATATGCCATTATATTTCCTTGTTAAATACTTTAGTAACCTACTAAGTTGCTCGTCTTCAAATTCTACTGCTTCTTTATCTCTTATAGTAAAATTATAGACTAATGTTTCTAAGTCTTCATTGAAATTGCGAGATATTTGACTAACACCTAGACCTGTGTAAGAACCATCTCGCCACCTAGATGGATGCTTGGAATTATGGCCAAAGTGATCATCCTCTCTAAAAAAGTGACTAGCTTCTATTCTGCTATTTCCTTTTTCTAAATCAAAGTTGCCATCTGCCTGAACTACTGAAACTAGATAATGATGATCAGGATACGATTTACTTCTAATATTATTTCCTGTCTCATCTACATGCCAAATTAACAAACCACCTTCTTCAGGAAAGTTAGCATATCTTCCTTCTGGGTTAATACCTTCTATTAAAATATACTCTTTGTTATTAGTCGGATTCTCCCATAAAAAGACTTTTGAGTTTCCATTTGTATCAGTATAAAAGTTTGGAGCATCTTCACCAATCATATCATTTAGCTTAATTACTTCTCCCCAACCAGATACAATACTTCTCAAATATGGACTGAGTGGGGGGGGATTTTTTCCACCTGAGCTAGACATTAGACAATATGCTCCAACTCCGAAACCATCGTCTCTTACATATAAATCAGGATATCCTAATACAGAATGACCTAGTTCATGACATATAGTACCGAATCCAGAAAAACCCCAATATCCTATGTGTGATATCATATAATCATTTATATAAATACCATCAACTATTTCTTTTCTATAAGAACTTTTATGAGGCCATAAACCTACTCCCCAACTTCCTCTTATAGGACCTGTGTACAGTATATTAAAAGAGACTATTTCTTCTCTTCCTGTTGAAGATGTTTCTGTGCTTATTTTGTCTAAAACATCTACATGATTTTCTTTAACATAATCTATGACATCATCTATTAGTTTTTTTACATCGCTTCTTGTCTTATATTGATCTGAATGTCCTGCATCATAGTAGCCAAGAACCTCATGTCTAAGTATTAATTCGCCTCCTGACATATCATGAAAATAATCTTTAACAGAACCATTGATACCAAATTTTGGTTCGCCATCAAAACCATTCATTAAATCACGCACATCATTTAAATCATAATCATAATTATTGTACTCTTGTCTATTAGTATCAGAAAAATCAACTACAACAGTCAAACCTGTAATCTCTCCTGATACTGGATTTAAAGGAATTCTGTCCATTATGCCTGGATCTTCTTCTACACTCAAGGACATTATTTGAGAAAAACCATATACTTCACCACTATCTGTGCTCATCTCTGTTTCATGTCCGTGAAGTTCTTCTATCGCTTTATTAATTTTTTCTCGTAAGGCTTCATTACTTATCTGAATATGTTTGGGTATCTCCTGATTGTTATAGTATAAATCGTTTATCTCATCTCCCCAGTATCTAATACCAGTAGATAGCAATTCATTACCATCTTCGCTTAGATATGCATAAGATAGCCAACCATATTCATCTTCTACTAGAGTATATCCATCAATACTTTCTACATGTAAGTAATATTCATCACCTGTGACTATAGTCATTACTTCTGCTCCATTAGGCTGACGCATCATCATTTCTTCTTCATATACAGGAGCACCTAAAACATTTCCACTAAGCATTACTAAAACTAATAAAACTACAGTAACTGCAAATACTGAACTTCTGAACTTTGACTTAAACATTAAATAATTCATCTCCTTTTATAGTATTTATTGTATTTAAAACAAGGATAATTCTTATTTATAATTACTAAAAAGAATTATCTGTGTTTTAGCGGTATTTTTTGGTACTTTTGTTATATTCTATAAATACTAATCTTTTCCTTCTTTTTTTTATAAATTAAAAATAAGTAGCATAAAAAATGACGGCAAGCAAAAACCCTCTGCAAAAACAGAGGGTTTGTTATACATATAGTTATTAAATTATAATTATAGTTATTCTCTTTTAATTAAAAAGCATAGGATAAACCGATTCTTGCACTTGTTCCTCCCAGGTCTAGTTTTTCATCTATACTTATATCTAATTCACCATTTCTATCACTTACTGTATCTACTTCCATTTTTAAATACCTATAATCTGCACCTAAATTTAAAGTAACACCTTGATCAAGAGGATATTCAAAATTAAGTCCGACTCTAAAGCCAATATTATCTTTGAAATCGTAGGTATATCTTGAACTATAGTCTTCTAATAAATCATCATTTAATCTTGCTTCTGCTGAGAGACCATATACTGTATTACCATAATAATAGCCTACTCCTGCTATAACACTAAAGTAGTTATTTATCTCAGGATATATTGTTGCAGAGACACTCCTTAAATTAGTGTGTATAAACATATCACAATCTAATACAACATTATCGCTATCAATATCAAAATCACTATAAAATTCCTGTTCGTTTCTTACTCTTATTCTTTCAAATGTAAATGTAAGGTTTTCATACAGACCAGTATTTACTCCTATATAATAGCCAATGTCGTTTAAATTACCATTATCAAACTTACTGTTTCTAAGTTGATTAATTTCTATTATGCCTTCATCTTCCAAATACACTAGACCCCACTCAGCTAAATCAATTATACCTGATACTTGAGGATATGGGCCGTTTTCAATTAAATCTCTTTGGTTTATACCTCCATGTATATATCCACCTACTATTTCTGCTGCTCCAACGTTTGTCACAAACAATAGTGTAAACAAAATTGTAATACTTAATAACACAAATTTCTTTTTCATTACATCACTCCTCAGAATTTTTTCATCTTTTAGATTATATTCCTATTCTGAGAAATACGTTACAAAATTATTCACAAATCACTTGACATTTGTATAATATTTTCATATTCTTATGATGTGCTTGGAAATTATTAGCTATTTAAATGTGAAATCTTTAAGTAAAATATTAATTACTAGAAATTTATCAAAAGGGTAAAAGATCATCTAAATCTCTGCTTTGGATAGAGATGTTCACATGGAGGTATTATATGAAAGATAAAATTGAAAACTTATCGGCAAGTCTTAAGAAAAAAATTAAAGATCTTAAATTTAATAAGTTACCAGATAAAATTAAAGAGCTAGTGAAGGATTTATTCGCTGATGAAGAAATACTAATAGTCAGCGAAAGTGATTTAGACTTAACTGCTATTATGCATAAAAACTACTTAATTGTTACTGACAAACATCTGGCTGTGTTTTCTTTTAATCCAGATTATTTAAAAAGCAAAAAGAAGATAAGGTACAACTCTCTTCAACTTGAAAGTATTGAAGAAATAAAAATAGAGCTTTCAGATAATATAGCTTTTTTAAGTTTCACAGTACATAATAAAAATCAACAAATCTTATGTTTTCCACAGTCTGAAATATATCGCTTTGAAAAAGTTGCTAAAAAGATTGTAAAGATAATATCTAAAGAGAATTCAGAAATAAGGCTTTTTAAAGTTTTTTAACTGGGCTAAGATTTTTATATAATAATGTAATCCGTGAATCCTATATTGTCTAGTCGACTTCCTCTTTCTTTAATGAAGCGTGAAATGATTCTATACAAGCATTACAAGCATTGTCATAGAGGTTACCCTTACCATTAAAAGAATGATCAAGATAGCACCAACCATCTTTTATTGTATGGATGTAAGTAATGACTGTTACCCATTTTCTTTATCAAGGCTTCATAATTTGCTTGTGTAATCACTTTATCTTTATTTACTGCTACTGGTTTAGAATTATTTAAATTCTTTCAATACCATGTAAATCAAAATAAACATTTCGTGCTTTAAATGGAGAAGGATTTACATATTGCAACTTTACTTTTTCAAAATCACTTAATCTCTTCGGATAAAAATAAGGTTTTTCAAACGATAACCTTTCATCCCGTAACCAGGAGGGAACCTCTATCTTATGTAACTGCAAATAATAATCTATTAAAGCTGAGATTTTAATTAAATAGTTTATTTCTTCATAAGTACAGTTATCTATAGCTATTGGTTCATATAAACTATTTATAAATTTCATATCTTTAGATTTTAATAATTCTAGTAATTGATTTATAGTTGTATCTTCATCTTGGAACTCAAATAGTCCTTTCAAATATTTATTTCCAATCATATCCTAAATCATCTCCTAAATACTTAATAAATTTTATTTGTCTTTCTCCTAAAAGTGTTAGAGAAATATAATCCGAAACTATATCTAATAGCTCAGTTTTTGTAGTAATATTCAAATCTTTACACAATATATAAGCATCTACAAAATCTTTAGCCGGTTCAGGCCTAGCTGCCAGTACTTTCATTGCAAGTAATTGTTCTGCTTTTGGTTTTAAAATTTTTAAATTAGAATATAATTTATAGGTTTCTTTATCCTCTTTTAAGAGGAATTTTAAAGGTTCTTTAATTTCTTCATTTATCCAATTGTCTGAAAGATTATATGTAAACTTGATAAGTTTTAGTATGTTATCCAATATCTTTAAGTTTGTTTCACTAAATACACAATCTATATCTTTTGTAGCAGGTCTATTATCATAAACCATTGTCATAATAGAACCACCATATATTGTTATCTCAAGTTGTAATTGATTTTCTTTTAGCCGTTCATTGAGATAACTTAAAATTTCCAATAGACTATCTTTATCCATTAAATCTATGTCATTAAATTTAGACATATTACCCCTCCCGATCATAAAATTTTTCTGTACAATTTAATTTTATCATACTTCCATAAGGATGAATACCACACCAGTATATAGATCTCCGTTACTCGCGTGGATTAAAACTATATTAATATTATAAACATCTAAAGAAGAAAATACAAGAATATTTTGTTACCCTTTCTTACATCAGGAATGTCTATTTGCTGTAGCAAAGCTCTTCCTTACCTTTTCCATCCAATATTGAGACATTTCTATACGATTATTATCCATTAAAGTCTAACACCATCTTCCTTTACCTCATCTTTAATGGGTAGAATAGAATATATACCACTTTCCCAAGGGGTCCCATTGTTTTATGCACTACAAATGATAAGGCTCACCGTGACTATGTAAATGCATAAAAATAAAGAGAGCTAAAGCTCCCCATTATTATTGTGATAATATACTATACGATATTTAATAATTATAAAACGTCTATCCAAATTCTTCTTTTATATAGTATCCTAACAATTGTTACTTTCTTCTTTTCTTCATTAACAATATAGAATACAATATAATTATCTATTATAAATTTTCTTATGCCTTGTGATGCCAAGTTATCATCATCTACTATGGCATTCCTTAAAGGCATTTCTCCTAGTTTGAAAATTTCATTAGCTATTTTATCAACTACCTCAACTGACTTATTGGGTTCTAATAATTCATCAGCAATATATCTTCCTATTAGGTATAAATCTTTTTCAGCAGGTTTAGTAATATCAATATCATACCTACTCATTTTTCAAGTTCCTTTTTACATCCCCTAACGCTTTAGAAAAAGGCCTTATATTTCCCTTTTTCATCGCATCTATACCTTCTTCCATAAGTTTATGAAGTTCATATTTCCCCACAAGACGTTCAAATGTTTCAATGCTCATTACTGCCAAATCACCTTTGCCATTTTTAGTAATATAAACAGGCTCATTATATTCATGACATATTTGAGAAATTTCATTGTATTTATTTCTTAAATCAGAACTTGGTCTTATAGTTGGCATAAAATACACCTCCATATTTATATATCAATATTATATCATAATATTGATATATATGCAATTGTTTAAAAAATTAAATTTCATTCTCATTACGAGATTCTTCAACATATCCAAACTTTTCATATAAATGTTGATTGCCAACACTAAAAACAGGTGTAAATAAAGACCACTCCTTTATATTATAATATAAACAAATGGAGGTGTGTCCTATGTATTTAGAAAAGGATATGAAAGATAAAATAATATCTATACTAAATCATTATAAAGTTAAAAAAGCAAGTGTATTTGGCTCATATGCCAGGGGTGAAGCTACAGACGAAAGCGATATTGATATATTAGTGGAATTATCTCGTAAAAGTTTACTCGATCTTGCAGGAATAAAAGTTGATTTAGAAGAATCTCTAAACAAAAAAGTGGATATAAACACTTTTAACGGTTTAAATTATTCTAACAGAACTGGACTAAAAGAACAGGTATTAAAAGACCAGGTGAGAATAATATGACATCTAAAAAGAATATTGACTATATCCAGGACATCCTTACCTTATCGACTTAATAAATCAATATATGCTTGACATCTCCAAGCTCGAATTCTTGATTAATCAGGAAAAACAAGATGCTGTTATTACTAGGATAATGATAATAGGAGAGGCCACTAAACAGATTTCTGATGATCTGCGCCAGCAATATCAACATATTCCTTGGAAGAATATGGCTGGTATGAGAGATATTTTAATACATAGATATCACGGAATTGACCTGGAAATTATCTGGGAAGTAATAAAAGTAGAATTACCTGAAATAGAGAACGACTTAATGAAGATATCTAAAAAGCTGAAAAGAAGTTAATTTAACAAAATAAAAGTAGGCACCAAGAGTTCCTGTTAAATTTAATCCTAGATATTTTGCATGTTTCCTTGCTTGATAATCATCTATAATCACTATATCTGCTTCAATCTCTTTTGCCAGAATCATTACTTCTACTTCACCTTCGTGCAAACTGGTAGAAAAAAACTTACGTGCTGTATCATTTCCAACAGAAATAATATTTATGAATTTAGCTTTTTTTAATAATTCTGCTCCTGTTCTTGATTTTCCATCAACACTAACCTCATCAAAAACTGCTTGCGGTATATAAACTTTTTTATATAATCTTGAAAGTAAATCTAACTTTTCTATGATTGCCAAAGAAATTATAGGAGTTGAATTTACAACAACTTTATGCATTGTTAAAATCCTCTCTTAACTCCTTCTCTAAATTATCATAGCGAAATATTGATATTTTTTCTTCACCTAAGAATTTTATAAAATCTTCTTCAGACATTTCAGCAAGTTCAGCACTCTGTCCTATCGAAAGTTTTTTATCTACAAAATATTTTACAGCAATGGTTTGTTTCATTTCCTTTACAAATTCATTCTCATCTGTTCTTAAACTTAACAATAGTTCTTCAGGAAACTCAATGGTCTTTTTTATTTTCATCCCTTTGCCCCCTTAATATAATTTTAAAAAATATCCTGTATATATGTAAAAACTATATATCTATTATCACAGACAAATAATCAACTAAAATAACTCCTACTTTCTATTAACATTATAGCATATTTACTAATATTTAAAAAGTCTTAACTGCTATATTATTTGCAAAATTTTCTATAATAAAAGCAGCATAATACAGACGATTAACGCAAAATTCTATATTTTTACGACTAAATTCATGTTTTGCTGTAGCAAAGCTCTTCCTTGCTTTTTCATCCAATATTTAGCCATTTCTATACGATTATTATCCATTAAAGCCTCACACCATCTTCCTTTACCTCATCTTTAATGGGTAGAATAGAGTATATACCACTATCCCAACTATTTTTATCTATCAATAAAATACTCAAATTGGTATCAAATTTTAAATTTATTTCCGTTACTATACCATAAATGTCATGCTTTAATCTATGACTAATACTTTGTGATGTCAAGGCTAATATATCAAGGTCAGAACCTTCTTCAGCCTCTCCTCTAGCAACAGAACCAAACATTATATATTCTTCAATTGAGAAGTTTCTTTGCATAAGTTCTTTTTTTAAAGAATCAATAGCTAACTGTTGATTAGAAGCCAATTTTATTTTTTTATTAGTCATGCAATCCCTCCCATTTCCGTTTAAAATATACCCTCCAGGCAATCTAAAATATATATGATTCCAATAACATTATAGCATATTTTCTAAATTTTACAAAGATTTATAACTAAGATATAGTTTTACTCAAAAAAAGCAGTTTTTCATAAAAGGAGATAACTTAGCATCATAATTACACCCAGGATCATACTCTGCATATTCTTTCCGTCAATTATATGCATCATCAGCATACTTAGCCTCAATTGAAATTTGCTTGACATATACCTATTTTATGTACTTTATAGTATGTATGCAAAAGATAAAACTATCAATAAAGCAAAGGACCGCAATGGGTCCCATTGTTTTATGTACTACAAATGATAAGGTTCTCCGCTACTATATAAACGCATAAAAGTCCTCGGCCTTTATTATTTGTCTGAGAACTCTCAATGGTGTACAAATTTACTACTACTCCTTTGTAGCCGCTGCTTCATTATAATCTTCGGTAGTATTAATTGTACAATAAATCCTTTCTATGTCTGTAGCAAACTTAGGAATTACTCCATTTTCATATTCAATCAAATATTGTTGAGCTTCATTAATGATAGTTTTTTTATTTTTAGTAATAACCTTCTTTACAATTTGGAAGTTTGAATCGTTTTTTATATAAAATTTTTCTAAGAATTCTCTTTTTATTGGAAACATTTTTATATAATGTAATCCGTGAATCCTATATTGTCTAGTCGTTGCCCTTGGAGGCAAGGAAAAATACTGTTCTTCCGGAACATAATTAGGTATATTTGAACGAAAAGGTATTGCAAAATCCTGTCGTTTACCTTTATATTTCAACTTTAAAACAACTAAATGAGGTCTCCTATTAGTGTTATGTAGTAATTCTTTATCAAAAGAACACAATTCAAAAAAATTAAGCGATATAGAACTTATCATCATTTTTATTCACTCCAAAAAAAAATCCCTCTTATAGAAAGAGGGAATTATACTTGTGAGTGATATTCTCTTTTTTATTCTCCGTCACTCACGGGGAATTGAATTTTAACATTTTTTATAGAATGATATTATTTTTTTCGACCCCGTCATTCACGTAGGTCAACCATACAAATGAGTAATATTCTCTTTTTTATATCAAATCTCCGTTACTCGCGGGGATTAATACTATATTTTTATTATAAACAAAAAGTTAAAGTATGTCAAGATTATTTTGCTATTTTTTACCTGTAAATAAACGAGCAATCCAGAGTTAATACATATTTTGCATAATCAATATCCATTCGTCCAATTTTAATCATATCATAAAGCCAAGGACCCCAAGGGGTCCCATTGCTTTATGCGCTATAAATGATAAGATTCACCGTGATGGTTTAAACGCTTAAAAATAAAAAAAGCGACTTAAATGTAAGAGTAGTTTTCACATTTCTTACATGAAGCCGCTTTTGGAAAGTAGCTTTCGCATTTCTCCAATAATAATATATGTTAATTAAAATATTTTATGCAAAAAAAATAACAGAAGAGTAGCATTCGCATTTCTTCTGCATAGTTACTTAAAGATTAGCTATCGCATATCTTTAAGTTAAGTTTATAATAACATTCATGTATATGATTGTCAAGGAATTTTTTTCAAGCCAAACCTGTTAGGCATTTTTAAATTGCCATCATAATATTTATTTACAATGTGATTAAATAAACTCGGGGATTTCTGTTTTTTTCCCGCAAAGGATCTAGAAATAGGATTAGGAATAAAGTCAGCTAATTGTAATCCTATATTATTATCTACTTTTAGTGGAAAACTGATAGTCGTTAACCGTCGTTGCAATAAATTCTTATTCAAAAATAAAGTTCCATTTGCCTTCAAAGTATGAAAATGATTTTGCATCCTTTGATCTTCTGTTGGGTTTCTTGATTCAATAAAAACTGCACCTTTTGCATCCTCATATTCTAAAAAATGAGTAAAGTTCTCTAATATAATCTGTAAAGCAATAAAGTAGTCATCATTAACATGCTCATGATTGTTATACAATTTTTTAATTTGAAAAGGATTAACAGCAGCCCCTAAAGTATAAAACAAATCAGACTCAGCAAATAGATTAATCATTCTTTCCCAAAAGGCATCTCTTTTTTCTTTTCTTCTCATTATAATATAAGGTTCTTTTTCCGCTCTACGTAAATCTATTTCATGTAAAATAATCTCATCAGTAGAGAATACCTCTCGTTTAATAGAATTAACTCTAGATACTATTCTATTTTCATAAACATCCTTTTTAATTATACAACCACCTAAACAAAAATACGGCATTTGTGTATTAGCTTTTGATTCATCAAGATAAAGATTATAAATATCCATATAAAGACTTCCTTCTACTTATATTAGTTATCTATATATTATTACATATTTTTCTAAAAGTCAAACAGAGACAAAATAGGCCAGAGCCATGAGGTATTCAAAAGTAATTAATGTAAAAAATAATTAATAATATTTACTGTTTTATTGCCTTTATGAATTATTTATCTCTTGTTTCGGTATGCGATGTTGGGCTTATTGAAAATCTCTTAGAAATAAGAGAAATAAGATTTTTATTCTGGTACCTACACCATATCCTCACAGCTTTATCAGTATTGTTTAGTAATTTTTTCAGAATTTTAATAATTTCATTCCCAGTAGAAACTGGCATGTCAGGATCAAAAGAAATATTAATGAGTATCTTTTCATTATATATACAAGCAGTTATTACACCATGAATATCTTTATATGAATAATAATATCTACATAGCCAACCACCTAAATTATCCAACTCTACATGATTATCAAATATATATTTTTGAAAAATATCAATTTGACGAAGCAACTGTGCCGCCCTTTCATAATTATCATCGCAAATATTTTTCCAATACACTTTTTAAACCCCCCCAATATATTCTAAGACTAATTATTTAGAGTTATTTTAGTTAACCCCTTAGGTGTTAACTTGTAAATAGAATTACAAACATTTTTTATATACTTTCTATCATGGCTTACACTTATAATTACTCCATTAAATTGTGTTAATCCATCTCTTAAAACAGGATTAGATAGAGGGCTAAAATTTCGAGTTGGTTCATCGAGTATTAAAACATCGTAATTATTTAAAACCATCTCCAGAAACAAGAGTTTAGCTTTTTGTCCACCACTCAATTCTTCTATTTTCTGGTTCATTTCTTGATAAGTAAATTTCATACTTCCCATATAAGTACAAACCCTTGTTATTTCTTCTTTTTTTCCACTGGGTACTAAATACTCCAGTACTGTTTTAGTATGATCTAATTTCTCGTTATAGTTTTGGGGCATATACGAAACATCAATATCATCTCTGTCCTTAAGCTGTCTGTATATTTTTTTTAATAGTGTTGTTTTACCAACTCCATTATCCCCAATAATAACAATATGATTTGTTCCTGTAACAAATAACTTAATATCTTTTGCTAAAACCTTATCCTAGTGAACCTCTCCACCTAAATCAAACATAAGATTTAGAATGGAGCTTCTCAATACT